>JAAXQE010000084.1 GCA_012974425.1 Geopsychrobacter sp. | reverse complement strand
AGGCGCTCATTATGATAATCACAGCACTGCAGGCTCTGACTTCGGATAAACTCAAAAAAGTCAGCCCATCGGTACCGGGCATGCGGATATCGCATAGAATGGCATCAAACACCCCTTTCCCGATCATCTGCAGTGCCATGTCAGCACTCCCCGCCTCGCTGATCCGATAATGCTCGCGCTCAAGCACCAGACCCAGCATGTGCCTCATCGATCGCCTGAATATTCAGTAGCTCAGGCTGAGGCAAGAGTGTCTGCCGTACTGGTTGTGGGCTATGGGAGGGCTTGTCCTGCCCGGAAATGTTCATTGAGACCAGGGATTGAAAATTTCAACCGGAAGGTCGGCAAAGTCTTTTACGTTGCGAGTGACCAGCACCAGATCGTGTTCCAGGGCGGTAGCGGCCAGCAGTGAGTCAATGGCTGGTAGCCAACGTCCCGCGCCTGCAACCACACGGCCCCACCGGTCTGCCACCGCTTCATCAATACTCAGAATACGACCAGAAAAAAACAGCGGCAGCTCAGTTTCAAGCCAATCAATCAACGTTAATCGGCGCCTTTCGTCCGTAATCCCTTCGATCCCCTTGCGAATTTCGCCAAAAGTTAGAACGCTTAAGTGCAGGGTGGCAGACGATCGTTTTGAAAACCATTCAACAACACCACGATCAGGGGCTTTGCGTCGCAGTTCAGAAAGCACATTGGTATCAATGAGATAGCTCAAAGCTCAATCTTCCTGGTTGGGCTTTTATCGCGCTCAAATGCAAGATCCTCGCTGCCATACAAGGGCGAGCGCCGCATAAAATCAACCAGCGAATCCTGGGCCTGCGACAAACGATTAAAGGTCTCACGTGAAATAACGACCGCGACAGACTTGCCATGTAGGGTGATATCCTGTGGCTGGACCTGTGCATTTTTAACCAGCTCGGACATGCGCGCCTTGGCTTCTTGCATTTGCCAGCTCTGCATCACAAACTCCCTTCTGACTAGACTGACCATATTTTAACGTAACGCTATAGTATTTGCAATCGAACCCCCAAATAATACAGGACCAACCGGTGAAGGCTGATCCTGTATTTTGTTGGTTTGATCAGTTATGCGTCACTTCAGGGCTGCCAGATCTTCAGCAACGCCTCCGCCATCTCGGCCGGTGAATCGGCAACCGAGACACCGCACTCGCGCAAAAAGGCCTTCTTGCTCGCCGCGTCCCCTTTGCCGCCGGAGATGATCGCGCCGGCATGGCCCATGCGCTTGCCTTCCGGCGCGGTGGCACCGGCGATGAAGGCCGCGACCGGCTTGCTCATGTGGTCACGCACGTACTCGGCGGCCTGCTCCTCGGCGTCGCCGCCGATCTCGCCGATCATGATCACTGCCTTGGTCTCGGGGTCGGCCTCAAACATCTTGAGTGCGTCGAGGTGGCTGGTGCCGTTGACCGGGTCGCCACCGATACCGATGCAGGTGGATTGACCGATATCGCGGCTGGTCAGCTGCCAGACCGCCTCGTAGGTCAGGGTACCGGAGCGCGAGACGACCCCGACCGGACCGGGCTTGTGAATGTAGCCGGGCATGATGCCGATCTTGCACTGGCCGGGGCTGATGATGCCGGGGCAGTTGGGACCGATCAGGCGGGTCTTCTTGCCCTCCATGTATTTCTTGACCTTGACCATATCGAGCACCGGCACCCCCTCGGTAATGCAGATGACCAGATCCATCTCGGCGTCGACCGCTTCCATGATCGCATCGGCACTGGCGATGGGTGGCACGTAGATGATCGAGACGTTGGCGCCGGTTTTTTCGACGGCGTCTTCAACGGTGTCGTAGATCGGGAAACCGTCGATCTCGGTGCCGCCCTTGCCGGGGGTGACCCCGCCGACCATCTGGGTGTCGCAATAGTCGCGGCAGCCCTGAGCATGAAAGAGACCGGTGGCACCGGTGATCCCCTGGGTGATGATCTTGCTATTTTTATCGATCAGAATACTCATCGTAATCTCTCCTTAACCCTTAACCGCTTTGACGATCTTTTGCGCAGCATCAGCCATGCCGTCGGCACTGACGATGTCGAGCCCCGAATCGGCCAGAATCTGCTTGCCGAGGGCGACGTTGGTCCCTTCGAGACGCACGACCAGCGGAATCTTGACCCCGACCTGCTTGGCCGCCTCGACTATGCCGGTGGCGATGACATCGCACTTCATGATGCCGCCGAAGATGTTGACCAGGATGCCTTCGACCTTCTGGTCGGAGAGGATAATCTTGAACGCCTCGGTGACCCGCTCGATGGTCGCGCTGCCGCCGACATCCAGAAAGTTGGCCGGAGCCGCGCCGTAATGCTGGATGATATCCATGGTCGCCATCGCTAACCCTGCGCCGTTGACCATGCAGCCGATGTTACCGTCGAGGGCGATGTAGGAGAGATCATACTGAGAGGCGGCGATCTCCATCGGATCCTCTTCGTCGTAATCACGCAGATCACGAATGCGGATATGCCGGAAGAGGGCATTCTCGTCGAAATTGATCTTGGCATCGAGGCAGACCAGTTCGCCCTCGCCGGTTAAGACCAGCGGATTGATCTCGAGCAGCGAACAGTCGGTCTCGACGAACGCCTTGTAGAGGTTCATCAGCAAGGGGACCGCCAGCTTGACCTGGGCAATCGCAAAGCCGAGCTTGAAGGCGACCTTACGGCACTGAAAGGCGGTCAGGCCGACGACCGGATCGATCGACTCGAAGAAGAGCTTCTCCGGGGTCTTGGCCGCGACCTCCTCGATATTCATGCCGCCTTCAGCCGAGGCCATCAGGGTCACCCGATCGGTGGCGCGGTCGACCAGGAAGGAGAGATAGAACTCATCGGCGATGTTGCTCCCCTTTTCGATCAAGACCCGCTTGACGATCTTGCCTTCAGGGCCGGTCTGATGAGTCACCAGACACATGCCGAACATGTCGCGCGCGTACTGTTTGACTTCATCGGCGGTCTTGGCGATCTTAACCCCGCCGCCCTTGCCGCGGCCACCGGCGTGGATCTGGGCCTTGACTGCCCAGGGACCATCACCGAGCCGCTTGGCCCAGTCGCGTGCCGAGTTGCTGTTGTAGACGACATGACCCTCGGGAACCGGAACACCGAAGTTCCGCAGGATCGCTTTGGCCTGATATTCATGAATATTCATCGTTCCTTCTTTCATCGAGAATGACAGGAGGGCACCCCTTAAGCAGGGGGTCCGGTTGATGGAAGATGTAAGCTGTGACAGAGTTTCTTCAGCCACCCGATTGCGTATACACCCGCATCGGGCGATTGTCAACTGGTATGACCCGCGCCCTGGTCGGCCGCTTGTCGTCGTGGTTTGATTCTCAACTATAGCGCTGAAATCGGGTCTAGCAAGGAGTGGGAGGAAAAGGCAGGCTTGAAAAAAAGAGAGCCTGTCGCGAAAAAGCGACAGGCTCTCTTAAATGCTTCGAGTTGTTCGGCAGATTAACGTTTCTGCCAGTCGGCCATGAATTTTTCAATCCCGACATCGGTCAGCGGATGTTTGGCGAGTTGCTGCATGACAGCGTAGGGGATGGTACAGATATCGGCGGCGACCAGTCCGGCGTTGAGCACATGCATCGGGCTGCGAACCGAGGCGACGATGATCTCGGTGTCATAGCCGTAGTTGTCGAAGATGGTGCGGATCTGCTCGACCCCTTCCATCCCCTCATGACCGATATCGTCGAGGCGACCGACGAAGGGCGAGACATAGCTAGCGCCGGCCTTGGCCGCCAGCAGCGCCTGGACCGAGCTGAAAATCAGGGTGACGTTGGTCTTGATCCCTTCTTTGCTGAAGATGCGGGTCGCCTTGAGGCCATCTTCGGTCATCGGGACCTTGACGACGATATTTGGATGGATCGCCGCAAGCTCGCGACCCTCCTTGAGCATCCCTGCGGCATCCAGAGCGATGACTTCGGCCGAAATCGGGCCATCGACGATCTGGGTGATTTCGGTAATAACCTCCTTGAAGTCACGCCCGCTCTTGGCAATCAGTGAGGGGTTGGTGGTGACCCCATCAACCAGTCCCAGTTCGTTGGCGGCGCGGATCTCTGAAACCTCTGCTGTATCAATAAAAAACTTCATGGGTGCTCCTGATAAAAGGGTGAGGGTTATGCCTTCTTTTTGAATTGAGAACGGCATTTGCGTGAGCAGAAGTAGTGGCGCTGCCCCTGGATATTGGCACTGAGTGCCTCGCTGAGTGGCAGGTAGGTGCCACATTGAGGGTCCTGCACCATCTGCTCACCACTCTTACTGCGGTTGCTCTGATGCTTCTCCCCCTTCTCCCCCTTGGGCCCTGAGGGGAAGAGGGCTTGAAAGAAGCTGTAACCGAGAAAAAAAAGCAGGGCCAGCAGGAGTAGTTTAATCATCTTGTCATCACCAGTTCAGCCTCAACATCTGGATAGCCTCTATTATGGGTAGTCTGGTCAATTGGGTCTGCATACTCAGGCCCGATAGCGGGTGTTCCAGTTCAGGCGCCAGCGCAACCAGAGGCAGCAGGACGAATTGACGTTCCATCAACCGCGGGTGGGGAACCACCAGCTTTTCGTCATTGAACTGCTCTGTTCCGTAGAGGAGCAGGTCGATATCGAGGGTGCGGGCCCCCCAGCGTTCCTTGCGCTCACGCCCCTCGGCCTGCTCTAACTCCAGGCAGACGCTGAGTAATTCATGGGCCGCCAGGCTCGTCCTGAGCATGAGGACCGCGTTCAGATAGTCGGGTTGCTCCGCCGGGCCACCGACCGCCGGGGTCTGGTAGAGCGGGGAGGACAGGCAACCATCAATTAGCGGGTGATCGCTCAGCTTCTGCCGCGTGCGCCGAAAAGCCGCGAGTGGATCACCCAGATTGCCACCCAGGCCTAAAAAGGCCGCTATCTTCTGATTCCTCTGCATAACTAAGGAGCATTAAAACACAGGGGATAAATCGAAATCAATTTGTATGCTCGATTCCAGGGCAGGAGCTAGGGTTCTTTTTGCGATTTTTCA
>JAAXQE010000083.1 GCA_012974425.1 Geopsychrobacter sp. | reverse complement strand
ATTTTTCAATTTCAAGTGCAAAAGTCAAAAAAGCGACCGCGGGGCAGCTCTTTCGGGTTATGTCGCCTTTCAAGGGGCCTCCCTGTCCCCTGGCGGTATTAATTTCCGGTGTGAAAACAGGCTATTAGCTTGAATTTGCGCGGGTTGGCATGTTTCTGGCCATAAGTGTTGTTGGATATTTAGTTTTCGGAGGTAAATCAGTGATAAAGCAACTGACAAGCATATGGATAAGTTTTGCCCTGCTGCTCTTCGTGGCCTTGCCGGTCTCTGCGGCAGAGAAACCGGTGCTGCTTGAACTGCAAAAACAGGAGGGGCTGAGTAGTACGCGGATCAGTCTGGTTTTCGATCGTGTTCCGCAGTTCAGCTCCGAGCATTCGGGGCAAAGGCTCGATATCTTACTGAGTGGAGTGACGGTTTCGCCCGGATTGTCGCGACTGCCCGAAGATGAGACGGTGGTGAAGATTCTCCTCGCCCAGAAAGGCGGGGACCTGCTGGCGTCTCTGTTATTGCGGCGCCCCCCCAAGCAGATAGTCAGCAAGAGCCAGGAGGACCCCGCACGGATCGATTTCGAGCTCTATTGGGACAGTGCCCGTGGCAGTCGCCCGGCGGTGGCGTTTCGGATCGAGGGGATCCCCGGGCTCAAGGGCGGACGCAAGGTTCGCACAGAACGTAGCTTTCCCGCCTGGCATGAGAGCTGGAGAGATCTGTTTAAGGCCGATCTTACGCCCTGGAAACTCGATCCAGAACTGAATTATAGCTTGCCGGGCTTGCCGGATTTTGCGATAGAGAACCCGACCCCTGCCCTGACCCAGCGCCTCGAACTGAGGGCTGAAAAACGTTGGCTCAGCCTGTTGCGCTTTACTCCAGAGATGTTGCCGGTCGCAGAGCATGAAAAGCTGCTCGAAGAGCTGTTGATCATCGAGGGGCTGATCCGCAGCGACGGGCTCGAGGCCGCTGGCGTTCGTCTACGCAGCCTGGAAGATCTGGAGGGGCTGCATCGCGCCCGTGTCGATTATTTGACAAATTTTGTCCTGGCGGCAACCGGGCAGGCGTATGCGGCTTTTCTCAAGCTAGATGAGCAGCTGAAGCAGCTCTCGGGCGCAGACCCCTTCTTTGCGCCGATGACCCTGCTCGCGGTGGAGACTGCGCTTGCCAGCGGGAACGAGAAGGCGGCAATCAAGCTCCTCGCCAACAAGGAGTTGAATTGGTCCGCAACCCTGCAGCAGATCGCATCGATGCGCAGTGCGGACGCCACCTGTGGCTTGGGGGACTACCCGGAAGCGCTTAGCGAATATCGCAAACTTCCCAACAGCGCGGTGCTTTTTGACAGCTACCCAGGCTCGCGGGCCTGTGCGGCTCAATCCGCCTTCGCGCTGGGTGAATTTCAAGCTGCGGCCCGACTCTACAAAAATCTGGCAAGGCAGCTCGTCGATAAGCCTCTGGCAGATCTGGCTTATTTCGCTGCTGCCGCGGCGAACTACAATGCCGGTGCGACAGAATGGTCGCAGATCGGCCTGCAGAAGATCTTTCTCGAGATGCCCGGCACCGAAGGGGCTGATCGTGCTGCACTGCGGATGCAGGATCTTCAGGTTTTGACCGGGGGGGAGCGTGAGCAGGCCGAAGCATCCTATCGCTACGCATTTATCGCTAAAAATTCAACAAGTCGCGCTTTGCGAGAAGAGGCAAGCTTCAAGCAAGCCCTGGTGCTCTATCTGCTGGGTGATTCTGCTGCAAGCGTAAAGCAGCTGATGGCGTTCCGGCGCGCCTTTTCGAGCGGGGCCTTACGCCCGGAAGCCGATTCATTATTAAGCGAACAGTTACCGGGCGTGATCAACGCGCTGATCGACAATGGCGAGGACATCTCCGCAGTGGTTCTGGTTGAGCAGAATCGGAAATTGCTGCTCAAGGGAGACCTGGAGAGGAGTTTTCTGGATCGCGTGGCCGGAGCCCTGACCCGACTCGGTCTCTTTAGGCGGGCCGCACGGATCCTGCTGTTTCAGCACGATCGAGCCGTTGATATGGCCGCACGCGAGGAATTTTATTTGCCCCTTGCCCAGCTCTACCTGCTACGACAGGAGTACCGGGCTGCCTCCGATTACGCTCAAACTTACCTGGACAAATACCCCAAGGGGGGGATGCGCGGAGCCGTTTACGGCTTGATGCTCGACGCCCTCGAAAAGCAGAAGCGTTCTGAAGAGCTTATGCAGCTGCTGGAGCGCTCTGATCGTCCGCGCAGTGCCGCTCTGGATGTGCGTGCGGCCTGGCTCTACTGGCAGCAGCAACGGCTGGATTCTACAGTTGAGCGCCTCCAGAGTGCGCAGCGACTGACAGGCGGACTTGAGGTCAAAGAAATGGCACTGCTGGCAGAATCGCTCTATCAACTCGGACGAACCAGGGATGCTGAAAAGTTATTTATAGAGTTGCAGGCAGATGAAACATTCGGCCCCCAGGCCCGCTACCGGAGCGCGCAACTGCTGATGCGGCTTGGCAAGATGCGCGAGGGGCTTAACCTTTTGCGAAGCCTTGTCGATAACGATAAGACAGGTCCCTGGACTGTTTTGGCTCAGGACTTGCTCAAACAGGTTAGATAGCACAAATTTTGACAAATAGGCAGCAGGAGTCAGGCTATGGCAAATTTCAATCTGATCGATTCAACCACCCGCATACTGCAGAAGAGTCTGGATCTGCGCGAACAGCGGCAGCAGGTGGTCGCCGGTAATATTGCGAATGCGGAGACCCCCGGTTATGCCCGGCGCACCTTTGAATTCGAAAAACGCCTGCAGGCGGTGATCAAGCGCCCGCAAATGCCGGTGCCGGTCCTGCACCCCAAACATTTCCCCTTGGGGGGGAGCAGTCTTGAGCGACTTCAGGGTGAGGTGACTCGTCAGCCTGACCGCAGTGGCATAGGCGACGGGAATAGCGTTTCGATGGAAGATGAGATGCTGACTCTGTCAGAGAATCAGATTCTCTATGAGGCAGGCATCAAGATGACCAAACGCAAGTTGCAAATGCTCAAATATGCCGCCAACGATGGCCGTTAGGAGTTGAGATGGATATTCTGACCAGCATGAAAATTGCCGCTTCGGCACTCAAGGCGCAGCGGACAAGGCTCGATACGATCGGGACCAACATCGCCAATATCGATACCACGCGGACCCCGGAAGGGGGCCCTTTCCGTAAGCGGGAGGTGGTTTTCCAGAGCACCGGCAAAGATTTCGCCCAGCATCTCAGCAGCAGTCAGCGTGACGGCATAGCCGGGGTAGAGGTGGTAAAGATTCTGGCCAATACCAGTCCGCCAAAGTTGATCTATAACCCCGGACATCCGGATGCCGACTCGGAAGGGATGGTCGCGATGCCGAATATCAACCTGATGGAAGAGGTGGCAAACATGATGAGTGCGACGAGTGCCTATGAGGCCAATGTCACTGTGGTGAAATCGGCCAAGCGGATGGCCATGAAGGCCCTTGAAATTGGACAGTGAGGTAAGACATGAGCGGAATAAATGATATCACATTAAGCAGTCATCTCCAGGGCCTCAAAGGGGCTGGTAGCACTTCAGCAGTCAGCAAGAGCAGTGCAGATTTTGCCGCCTTGATCAAGGGCTCGATTGAGTCGATCAACGCGAAGCAGGTCGATGCCGACAAGGCGGCCGTGGGTCTTGCAAGTGGGCAGAACGGCAATATCCACGAGGTGATGATCAAGATGGAAGAGGCCGAAATTTCATTGCGCTTGATGGTGCAGATGCGCAACAAGGTGGTTGAGGCCTATCAGGAGATCATGCGGATGCAGGTCTGATCTTGTTGCAGAGTCATTTCAGCAATGCTGTGTAGAACCCGTAACTAATATGAAATGAGGTTAGCGCCGATGGCCGATGAAAGTATGCTGGTCGTAGAGAAAAAAAAGAGTACGTTTGACGTCATCCAGGAATGGTCTCTGGCTCGCAAAATGAGCCTGGTTGGGGTTGGTCTCGTCAGCATTCTGCTGTTTAGCGCGATCATCATGCAGAGTCAGGTTGCAGATTACAGCCTGTTGTTCGCAAATCTGCCGGGGCGTGATGCCTCGATGGTGGTGGAGTGGCTCAAGGGGCGTAAAATTCCCTATCGTCTCGAGGACGGTGGCAAAGATATCATGGTGCCGGCCGACCAGGTTTACGAGGCACGCCTCGAGTTGGCTGGCGCAGGTCTGGCGGAAGGTGGGGTTGGATTTGAGATTTTCGACCGTCAGAGTTTTGGTCTGACCGATTTTGCGCAAAAGGTCAACTATCGCCGCGCCCTGCAGGGTGAGTTGATGCGGACCATCACTTCGCTGGGTCCGGTTGAAGCTGCGCGGGTCCATCTGGCTCTCCCCGAAAAACGCCTGTTCCGTGATCAACAGAAGTCTGCCACCGCTTCGGTCGTTATTAAGCTCCACTCCGGTCGCCAACTCAAAGAGGTGCAGCTGCAGGGGATCGTGCACCTGGTTGCCGGGAGTGTCGAAGAGCTTGAGGCCGAAAATGTAACCGTTGTAGATTCCTCGGGCAAGGTGCTCTCCAAAAGCCGGAGCGAAGATATGGCCGGGCCGATGACGCCGGGGATGCTCGAATACCAGCAGACCGTCGAGCGCCGCCTGGAAGATCGTGCCCAGTCGATGCTTGATCGTGCCCTTGGTGCGAGTAATTCGATGGTGCGGGTTACGGCCGAAATCAATTTTGATCAACGCGAGCGGATCGAGCAGGCGGTCGATCCCAACGGTGCGGTGGTTGTCAGTGAGCAGTCGAGTAACGAGCGTGGCTCCACCGAGACCGTCGCCGGGATTCCTGGGGTAGCTGCGAATCTGCAGGGGGCGCAAGTGACGGTCGATGCAACCCCATCCAGCCAGGCACAGGAGACGGTCAACTATGAAATGAGCCGGGTCACCAGCAAGCTGGTTGAATCGGTCGGGGCGCTCAAGAATCTGTCGGTTTCGGTCCTGGTGGCAGACAAGCTGGGCACCGCTGCCGAGGGGAACGAACGGGGAACCATCCCGCGGGATGCGGCCGAATTGCAAGAGATTGAACTGATGGTGCGCAGTGCCTTGGGGCTGAACGACAAGCGCGGCGATGTCCTGACCGTCGTCTCGATGCCGTTCGAGACCGGATTCATCGATGAGCCGCTGCCGACGCCCTCGCCAATCAACAAAATCTACCCCTATCTGCCTCTTATCAAATATGCCCTCCTCTCGATCGGGGCGCTGATGGCCTATCTGCTCTTCTTGCGCCCGGTGCTCAAGACCCTGCGCGGGGCTGCCGCTCAGGCAGTCCCGATGAAGACCGTGCGCGAGCTCGAAGCGGAACTGCAGGGCGGCGTGCCTTTGTTGGGCGGCCCGGGTGATCCCTTGGCGCAGATCCGGCAGGAGGTTCTGGGCGGAGATATGGCCCCGGTTCAGGTAGTGAAGACCTGGATGCGCGAGGAAGCCAGCTGATTTTTGGGTGACAGTTCGATGAAAATGTCTATTAACAGGGAGTTTGATGCATGGTGAAAGCAGCTGAACGATTATCCGGTCCAAAAAAAGCTGCAATCCTCCTGCTGTGCCTGGGGGAGGAGGCGGCAGCTCATATCTTCGAGGCCCTCGACGATAGTGAGGTGCGCGATATCAGCCGGTGTATGATTGAGATTGAACATGTAGATCCCGAACTCGCCCGTGCCGTTCTGGAGGAATATAAAGAGTCGAAACAGAACGACCTGCGCGTTTATATCAAGGGGGATGATTTTGCGCGTAATGCCATCCTCGGCGGCGAAAACCAATCACGTGCCGAGTACCTGATCGAGCAGGTGACGGCTGGAATCGAGGGCCGTCCGCTGGAAACCATCTCCAAGATGCATCCACGCATGGTCGCCAGCCTGCTCGAAAACGAACATCCGCAGACTGTGGCGTTAATTCTGTCGACCCAGCGCGAAGATCATGCCAGCCGCGTCTTGATGGAACTGACCGAGGAGCTGCGTGGGGAGCTGATGTATCGCATCGCAAAAATTGAAAATGTGGCCCCCGAAGTGATCAGTCGCATCGAAGATGCGCTGCAGCGTGAGATCGGTGCGGTTGTCAGCCAGGACAAGAAGCAGGTTGGTGGCGTCGATAAGGTGGTTGAAATTCTCGGGCGCATGGAAAAAGGGGCCGACCAGGTTGTTCTGACCGGGATTGAAGCTGCCGATGCCGAGCTGGCCGAAGAGATCAGGCGGCGGATGTTCACCTTTGAGGATCTGCTTGCCCTTGATGGCCGTTCGATGCAGACCGTCTTGCGCGAGGTCAGCACCGACAGCCTGACCCTGGCGCTGAAGACCGCTTCAGATGAACTGAAGAACAAGATCTATTCGAATATTTCTCAGCGGGCGGCAGATATGATCGAAGAAGACCTCGACGCGATGGGGCCGCGCAAGCTGTCTGAAGTCGAGACGATGCAGATGGAGATTGTCAAGGTTGCGCTGAAGCTTGAAGAAGAAGGAACCCTGGTCATTCCGGGTCGTGGAGGTGGTGGCGATGAGCTTGTCTAAGGTCTATCGAGGTGACGAATTCCGCGAACTGGAGAGTTTTCAGTTCCGCTCGTTCGCCGAAAAGGCGCCAAGCGGCAATCCGGCAAACCCTAGCGGGCTGTCAACTGCCCCTGTCCCTGTCAGCACTCCGAATAAGCAGCAGGAGGTCGATGCTGCTTTTCTTCGGGGCCGACAAGAAGGGGCAAACGCGGTCGAATCTAAGCTGGACAACACCGTACAGGCCTTTACCCTGGCGCTCGCAGAGGTCAATCGCCTGCGCGAATCGGTGGCACGCAACAGTAGTCAGGATATGTTGCGCATGGTCATGGCGATCAGCGAGCAGGTCATCCGACGCTCCCTCGAGGCCAAACCCGAAATAGTTTTGTCTTTGATTGAAAATGCCCTGCACGTCTCGGTACAGGCCGATACCTATCGCATCCGGATCAGCCCGCAGGACCTTGACCTGGTCAATGAGCAGAAGCCCTTGTTTCTGGCCAGTATCAGCGGCATGAAAAATATCTCAATTATCGCAGATGCCGAGATTACCCCTGGCGGCTGTCGGGTTGAGTCCGACTTTGGGGATGTCGATGCCACCATTGAGACTCAGCTGGAAGAGATCCGCAAGCTCCTTGTCGGCACCATCGCGGGAGCCGAATGATGGATATCATCGAGCAGATTCGCGGCATAAATCCCCTCAAGATAAGCGGCAAGGTCACGCAGATTGTCGGTTTGGTGGTTGAGGGCTTCTGCCCGGCCTCCACCGTCGGGACCCTGTGTGAAATCCTCTCGCTCGATGGTGTCTCCAAGGTGCCGGCCGAAGTGGTCGGTTTCCGTAATTCGAAGGCCTTGCTGATGCCCTTGGGCGATCTGCGTGGCCTCGGGCCGGGTAGCCTGATCCGGGTGGTGCGCAACAGTGCGACCCTGCCGGTTGGCGATGAACTGCTCGGACGGGTCATCGATGCTCTGGGTGAGCCTCTCGATAATCGGCCCTTAAAAAAATTCGACCAGGAGTTCCCACTCTACGCCCAGCCGGTCAGCCCGATGGATCGAGACAATATATTCCAGGCTCTTGATCTGGGGGTGCGCTCAATCAATGGGCTGCTGACCTGTGGCCAGGGGCAGCGGATGGGGATCATGGCGGGTTCGGGGGTCGGCAAGAGTGTCCTGCTCGGGATGATGGCCAAACATACCCGCGCCGATGTCAATGTGATTGCCCTGATTGGCGAGCGCGGACGCGAGGTGCGTGAGTTCATCGAGCGTGATTTAGGCGCAGAAGGCCTGGCGCGTTCGGTGGTCGTGGCGGCCACCTCAGACCAATCCCCTTTGCAGCGTATGCGTGGTGCATTTGTCGCGACGACCATCGCCGAGTATTTCTGCGCCCAGGGCAAAAATGTATTGCTCTTGATGGATTCGGTCACCCGTTTCGCCATGGCGATGCGCGAGGTCGGCCTGGCGATCGGGGAGCCACCTACCACCAAAGGCTATACCCCCAGCGTGTTTGCGACCCTGCCTAAATTGCTCGAACGCGCCGGCTCGTTCAGCGGCAAAGGGACCATTACCGGGCTCTACACCGTTCTGGTCGAGGGGGATGACATGAACGAACCGGTTGCCGATTCGGTCCGTTCGATCCTGGATGGCCACATCGTCCTCTCGCGTGATCTGGCCGCACGCAACCACTATCCCTGCATCGACATCTTGAACTCAGCCAGCCGGGTCATGCGTGACATCGTCAGTTCCGACCATCAACAGATGGCTGGACAGATTCGTGAAATACTCGCCACCTACCGTGAAGCCGAGGATTTGATCAACATCGGTGCCTACGCCGCTGGCAGCAATCCCAAGATCGACTATGCCATCTCACGCATCGAAGTGATCACCGATTTTTTACGCCAGGGGATGAATGAGGCTTTTACCCTCGAAGATACACTCGCCGAGATGCAACTCCTCGTAAGCGATCGACGGGCTTAGGGGAACAGTCTGAACATGGAGATAGGCAAGACAAATGGCTGAGAAATTCAAGCTCCAGGCCGTTTTGAAATACCGCAAAACCCTCGAAGAACAGGCGCAGCAGAGACTGGCCGAACTTCTGAGCGGTGAGGCCGGGCTTAAGCTGAAGCAGGAAGAGGCGCGTAGACAGCTGGATGAGCTTTGTGAGCAATTGCAGCAGAGGCATCAAATGGGTCTGTCGATCCTTGAGTTACGCCTCTATGAAGACCAGATAGGCCACCACCGCCAGCAGCAAGAAATTATTCAGCACCAACTTGCAGAGCTGGTCGGGTTGCTCAAGGAGAGGCGTCAGGAGCTGCTGATCGCAGCGCGGGAACGCAAGGTCATTGAAATGCTCAAGGAGAAACAGTTGGCAGAGTATCTGCGCAAGCTGGATCACAAGGAGCGGATAATGCTCGACGAAATAAGTCTGCGTCCCAAGGGAGACCCCGAATGAGGATATTGCCGCTCTTGATATCTGTTCTGCTGCTAAATGTATCGCTGGCCGCGGCGGCCCAGGAATCAGCGCCGACCTCTGTCGAGGAGCGCAGAATTCGTTCTGCCATCGAAGAACAGTACAACCAGATCCAAAAACAGGGGGATCAGCTCAAGGTTGAGCAGATGCAGCTAAAGACTCTGCAACTGGAGGTCGATAAGAAGCTCGTTCAGATGCAAGGTCTGCGACAGGAGCTGAGTCAATTGCTGAATCGGAAGCAGGCCGAAGAGGGGAAACGGGTGACCGAATTGAGCAAGATCTATGAAAAGATGAGTTCGATAAAGGCTGCCGACCTGATCAAGAGCTTGAAGCCGCAGTTGGCGATTGAACTGCTGGGGGCGATGAACAAGAAGAATGCCGGAAAGATTCTCGACAACCTTGATCGAAAAACGGCAACCAAGTTGAGTACCGGATTTACACAGATTCCGGTTAAGCAGACCCAGGGCTACTAGACCAGCCGGGATAAAATTACCGGAAAGGAGGTGAAAATCTATGCAAGGAATGATGATTCAGGATTTTTCAACTGGACCGCAAATCAGTGGAAGTCCTGTTGCAACGGCGCCGCAGGAGTCGCCAGGGCAGTCGTTTGGCAACCTGCTGGGTCGCGAAGCCGCTACTCCCGTTGAGCAGGGTGAAGAGCATCTGCAGCAGGCGCCGCAGCCAACGGCGCAAGAGGCGACCGGGAAGGCGGAGGCTGCGCCATTCTTCATGGCAGCTCTGTTTGATCAGAATGCTGCCTATGTCGAGTCGTCCGAAAATGCGGATCTGA
>JAAXQE010000082.1 GCA_012974425.1 Geopsychrobacter sp. | reverse complement strand
GCTCTGTTTGATCAGAATGCTGCCTATGTCGAGTCGTCCGAAAATGCGGATCTGAGCGCTGAGACGCCTCTTGCGCCTGCGCAAGAGGCGACCGGGAAGGCGGAGGCTGCGCCATTCTTCATGGCAGCTCTGTTTGATCAGAATGCTGCCTATGTCGAGTCGTCCGAAAATGCGGATCTGATTACTGCCGCCGAGCGCACCCAGGAATTGATTGGTGCCTGGCTGCAACCCCAAGAAGATGGCGAAGGGGAGCTTGAAGAGATCATGACGGCTGTTCTGGAGGTTCTCGAGCAGACCACTGAGGTCGCCCTCGAGTCAACCGCAGAAGTGGTTGAGTCGCTGCCAGCAGCGATGTTGACTGATGCCGAGATTGTTGAACTGCGGGAATTGATAGCAGTGATGCTGCAAAGCGGTCAGGTCCCGGAGTCTTTTCAGGGCCACCCGTTGGTGGCGCAACTGCAGAGGCAGCTTGAGCTGGTGCCGCCACTTGCCGCAGTCGCGGGGGCGAAGGGGAATGAATTTCAGGAAAATAGCTTGATCTCTTCGCCGGCGGCGACTTCTTTAGCGCTGGACGCGGAGAATGTACCGACCGAGAGCGCGGCGCAACCTGCCGCTGGCGCAGGGATGCATGAGAATCTGATCGCCAAGATGCTGACCCAACGTCAGGAGCCAGCTGAAGGATCAGGCAGGGCAACGGAGGCTGTCCCGGTGATTTCGGGAGAACCCGATGTCGAGGGAGACCTTCAATCTGAAGCGACTAAGCCAGGCGTACGGATCTTGAATACAGATCTGCCCCTGCACCAGGCACCTCAGGTTGCTGGCGCTGCTCGTCAGCAGGCTCAGCCAGGGGAGATCGCCGTTCCCAGGCTGATGCAACTGCCATCGGGACAGCATGTGGCCGAGAGCCAGCTCGTTGATCAGGTGGTGACACATCTGGCGGGGAGTAGCAACGGAGAGACTGGCCGCATGCGTTTGCGTCTGCAGCCAGCCGAACTCGGCTCGGTGCGCCTCGACTTGATTGTCGATGGAGACAGGCTGCGGGCCCATCTTCAAGCGCAAACCCAGCAGGTCCAAGAGGTGCTTGAGCGCCATCTGCCACAACTGCGCGAAGCCTTACAGCAGCAGGGCCTGAAGATCGATGAATTTCGGGTTGATGTACAAAGCGATCAGGACCAGGCTGCCGAACAGAGGTTTGCCTGGCAGCAACAGCAGCAGGGCCATTCTTCTCAGGGCCAACGGCAGGACGACTGGCAGCCAGCTGAGCTGGGTATTCCACTTCAACCGCTTCTGCAGACTGCAGAAGGCGGTATCAGCCTGCGGGTTTAATCAGGGAGAATTTTATGTCAACAATCGGTAGCGTAACTGACAGCTCGAGCCTCTTTCAGGCCCCGGGGAGCAAGGAGACGGCCCTCGGCAAGGACGATTTTTTAACCTTGCTGGTCGCTCAGTTGCAGAACCAGGACCCGCTTAATCCGGCGGATTCTACGGAGTTTACCGCTCAGTTGGCGCAGTTCAGCCAGCTTGAGCAGTTGACCAACATGAGTGAAAAACTCGAATCATTTTCCAGCATGGCGGGTCAGGTTGAACGCCAGTCGGCCCTGGGATTACTTGGCGGAGAGGTGGTGGTCGAGGCCTCCGAATTCGAAGTCTACGGCGGCAACCAGACTCTCGGTTATCGGCTCGATGCCCCGGCCGAAGAGGTAACCCTCTACGTGCTCGACAGCAAGGGCTACAACGTGGCGACACTGCCGAGTGAGGGGACCGCGGCCGGAGAATATTTTGTCGACTGGGACGGTACCGGCGATGATGGGCAGCCGGTCGCCCCCGGAACCTATAGTCTGGTGGCCAAGGCGCTGGATGAGGATGAAAAGACCGTCGAGAGCACCAGCCTGATCCGCAGCATCGTCACCGGGGTTGAGCTGGGAGACGCTGAGACCAGTATCGCCACGGCGGCCGGCACCTTCAGTATGGCCAAGGTCGAAAAGGTTGGGCTCGTGCCATGAGTGATCGCTTGACGATCATACCCCAGCCGATCAGTCCGGTCGGCCAGGTTCGACAGCAACCGGCGGTCGCCAAGGGGGGCGGACAGTTCGATCAGTTGCTGCAAAATGCCCAACAGAAGTCTCCGGTTAAATTTTCTGGCCATGCCTTGAGTCGCATGCAGACGCGCGGCATAAATTTTGATCAGAATCAGCTTGAGAGGCTGCAGCAAGCGGTCGCTCAGGTCGGCGCCAAGGGCGGCCGTGATTCCCTGGTCATGCTTGATAGCACCGCGCTGGTTGTCAGCGTCAAAAACGAAACCGTGGTCACCGTTGTTGACCGCGAACAGCTGAAGAACAACGTCTTTACCAACATAGACAGCGCAGTTATAGCCTAGCCGAACCGGTCCTCATCGAGGAGGTTCGCGGGATACCGACCGACAGAGGTATCCTCACCACAAGGAGCAACACCATGGGAGTTTCCGCAGCATTGTTCAGCGGCGTCAGTGGTCTCAATGCCAACGGTAATGCCATGAGCGTTATCGGTAACAATATCGCCAACTCGAATACCATCGGCTTCAAGTCGAGCCGCACGGTCTTCGGCGACCTGCTCTCCAGCCAGGTTTCAGGTTCAGGCGGAACATCACAGGTCGGCCGCGGCGTGGGCCTTTCGGTGGTCGATAACATCTTCAGCCAGGGAACCTTCGAGAATACCGAATTGAATACCGACCTGGCGGTTGAGGGACCGGGTTTCTTCATCGTCAGTGACCCGTCGACCGGCAACGTCACCAATAACTACACCCGCGCCGGGTCCTTCCGCTTCAACGGCGAGGGCTTCCTGGTCAACCCGGAAGGCTACAACCTGATGGGCTACAATCTGGATGCCAATGGCAACACCTTTGGCGACCTGACCCCGATCAAGGCCAACACCCAATCCTTTACCGCCGCCGGACCGACTGGCAATGTCACCTTTAATACCAATTTCGACTCTGACTCGCAGGCGCTAGCGCTGCCCAATGTAGCCAACGCATCTGCGATGAATGTCCTCTTCCCAAATGCAGCCTACACCGACCTGATGGCCAACCCCGAGGATTCGGTCATACAGACCGCCGCGACGACCCAAGCCGCTGCTGACCTGCTCACCGCCAATGCGACCCTGACCACTGCCAATACCACCCTGGCCACTGCCAATACCACCCTGACCACAGCGGACGCGGCCTTGGTCACTGCCAACGCCGCGGTTCCGCAGGTTCCGGCTGATATCCTAGCAGCCCAGGCTGCGGTCGATGCAGCCCAAGCCGCGGTCACTGCAGCTCAGACCGCTGCCACCGTCGCCCAGGCCGCGGTCACGACAGGAAACCAACTGGTCAATCAAATCCTTGCCGGGCCGTTTGATCCTGCCAATCCGGGGTCGACCTCGAATTCCGCTACCTCAATCCGCCTGTTCGACAGCCTCGGCAGCACCCATTTGATGTCGACCTATTTCACCAAGACCGACAACAATGAGTGGACATGGAACTCTGTGGTCGACGGGGGTGATCTTGTGGGTGGAACCCCGGGGGAACTGGCCGTCGTCGGCAGTGGCACTCTCGACTTCAATGATGCTGGTCAGTTGATCGCGATTGACGGAAGGCCGCTCTATGATGCCGCAGGAGATCCGATTATCCCGGCGCCCACCGCCCAGACAAATCCTGGAGCCTTGCCTTGGAGCAACGGGGCAGGCCAAGACCAGCTAGTTACCTTCGACATGCAGACCACCCAGTTTGCCAGCCCCTCGACGGTGGCCTCCGGGGAGCAAGACGGTTACGGTACCGGGACCCTGGTCAAGTTGAAAGTGGATGATGATGGCAACGTGGTCGGCAATTTCTCGAACGGCCAACCGCGGCAACTGATGCGCCTGGCCCTGTCCAAGTTCACCAATCCGGGCGCCATGGACAAGATCGGCAGCAACATGTGGGCGGTCAGCGGTAACTCCGGTCCGCCGGTGATCGGCACGGTCGGCTCCGGGGTTGGCAACATCTTCACCAATGCCCTGGAACAGTCGAACGTCGATCTCGCGCAGGAATTTGTCAAGATGATCACCACCCAGCGCGGTTTCTCGGCTAACTCGAAGACGATCACCACGACCGACGAAATGCTCGCCGAGGTCATTAATCTGAAGCGCTAAGATACCATATAGCACTAAGTGTAATGTTGTGAACTTAAGCCCCTAGAAATAGGGGCTTTTGCTTTTCGGCGTGGATACTTTTGAAATCACTTTTTCGGGATTGTGATATCAGGCTGCAAAAATGTAATCAGCCCCAGTTTCCAAAAAGGAAACCGGGGCTATTTTATTGAAACACAGCGAAAAAATCGAAAAAGCGGGATGCTTTGCGTCCCAGCCTTATTTCGTTGCTTATGTTCTACGCTTGACCGGTTTCTTGAACCCACCGGCCGGTTTGCCAAAGGCCCTGCGTTTAGGCGGCTGTCGGCGTTCTGAATCGACCTTGATCTGGAGCTGTTGGCCACGCACCCAGGCTTTGGAGAGCTTGGTCATGACCTCCTGCGAGAGTGACTTCGGCAGATCGACCAGACTGAAATCATGCATGATGGTGATCTTACCGATCATCGACGAGGGCATGCCGCCCTCATTGCTGATCGCGCCGACCAGGTTGCCCGGCTCGACGCCATGGGTGCGACCGACTTCGAGGCGATACTGCTGGCGCTCAGTTTCGTTGTCTCTCTGATTGCGAGAACTGGAGCTGGCGGCGTTGGAACGGTTATCGGTCAGATGGAATGGCTGCTCCTCGCGCTCTTCAGGCACAAGGGGGCGATCCTTCTGCAGCAGGAAGGCCAGGGTGGCAGCGATACGTCGGAAACTGACATCGCTATCGTTCTGGAACCCGTCGATCAGGTCCTCGAAGAATTCGAGGTCCTGGGCCTCCATCGCCTCGGTGACCAGGTCCTTGAACGCAGTCACGCGGCGGTCGGTGACCTGCTGGCGGCTCGGCAGACCCATCGGCTTGATGGTCTGGCGCGTGGCGCGCTCGATGGCGGCAATCATGCGTCGCTCACGTGGTGCGGCGAAGAGGATCGCCTTGCCGGAGCGGCCCGCGCGGCCGGTCCGGCCGATGCGATGGATATAGGCTTCGATGTCGTTGGGGATGTCGTAGTTGACGACGTGGCTGATCCGCTGGACGTCGAGGCCACGCGCCGCGACGTCGGTAGCGACGACGATATCGAGCTTGCCGTCGCGGAAGCGCTCAACGGTCTTCTCACGTGCGATCTGGGTCATGTCACCATTGAGGGCGGAACAGGAGAAACCGCGCGATGCAAGTTTTTCGGCCAGCTCCAGGGTTGCGACCTTGGTGCGGACGAAGACGATCATCGCCTCCATCTCTTCGGCCTCGAGAATCCGGGTCAGGGCATCCAGTTTGTGCATCCCCTTGACCTGCCAGACATACTGATCGATGGTCTCGGCGGTGCGGGTTTTGGCTTGGATGCGAATCTCAACCGGGTCTTTCAGGTTGCGGCGTGCAACGCCGATGACCTCGTTGGGCATAGTCGCCGAAAAGAGGGCGGTCTGACGTTCGGCCGGAGCGTGGGAGATAATATCCTCAACATCGGTGATGAAACCCATCTTCAGCATCTCATCGGCTTCATCGACCACGATGGTGCGGATTTTGTCGAGCTTCAGGGTGCCGCGACGCAGGTGATCCTGAATCCGGCCGGGGGTGCCAACGACAACGTGAACGCCGCGCTGCAACTGACGCAACTGCTGAACCATGCTCTGTCCACCGTAGATCGGCAGCACGATAAAGTCTTTAAGGTGGCGCGCATAGGTCTGAATCGCTTCAGAGACCTGCAGGGCCAGTTCACGGGTTGGAGTTAATACCAGGATCTGTGGCGCGCGGCTCTTCAGTTCGAGCTGGCTGAGCAGCGGCAAAGCGAAGGCCGCGGTTTTGCCGGTTCCGGTTTGAGCCTGGCCAAGCAGGTCGCGACCGGCCAGCAAGGGGGGGATGCTCTCGGCCTGGATCGGTGAGGGGGTCTCATAGCCGATCTCTTGAATAACTTTGTAGACGTTTGGGGCCAGGCCGAGGTCAGCGAAACCGAGGGGTTGAGATTCTGTCATGGTCTGTCTTTCTTGGAGGGCTGAAATACCCAGAAGTGAAGCCTAGAGGGTGTTCTCGCAATTGAGGAGTGTAAAACTAAGGACCGTCCTGAATCGTTTACCACTCCGAAAGACGAAAGTATTACCGCTTTTTGAGCTCTAGATCAAGAAATTTCTTCGATATTTTAGAGAATTAGCGCTTTCGCGACGGTTTTGTGTGCATGCCGCCTTAGTAGAAAATACTTCTCATTCGGCACGCTCGGCGTAGCCGCTACCTATCGCCGAAAAGGGCAGCTCAAGCTGCAGCTCCGGGACCTGCCTTCCGATCCAGGCGGTAAAGGTGTTGCTGTTGGGGCCGGGAAAGGCCGCGTACTCCTGCGCCCAGGGATAGTCTCTGGCCGCGCGGTCGACCGCAGCAATGAGCTGGTCGACTCCCGCGCCATGATGTTCCTTGAGCAAGCGCGGCTTCTTGCCGTACCAGTAACGATCTGGCAGGTCCTGCGCGATCCTGAGGGCCGAGCCGGTGCGGCGCAAACGCCAGCCGATCACCTCGTAGACCCGGTAGTGATCGGCACCACTCGGTTTGGCAGCCAACCAGGTATGGATGGCAAACCAGCCCCGCCAGCTCCAGGCCGGAGCAGCGTAGACCTGCAGGACCGCTTCGGTGGTTGTGGCCGGATCGGGAGCTAACCCGGCCGATGCGCGACTGGCGTTATGCCAGTCGTTGTGGGAAGAGCAGTTGGCAAGAACAATGATCAAAATGAGCAGGGGCAACAGGAGCTTCAGGTTTTTTTTAAGGGTAGGAGCCATCAAGATTTACCTCCATAGCCTCCATTCTACCCCTGGAGCCGTTAACGGGTAAATGGGAACGCAGACATACGCCAGGATGAAACTTCTGCTAAACTTAAAAACGCGCTAAGGCTCAACGTGCCTGTTAAGATAATGGACTAATGAACCTGATCGAGTTGGTTCGGACCGGCTGCGATCCATATTTAGCTCAAAATCAAAAGGAGAGATGAGATGACTGAGGAACGAAGTGGCGTTATTACTTTCAAGGGGAATCCAATGCTGGTCTGCGGGCCTGAGCTCAAGGTTGGTGAGCCTGCTCCCGATTTCCGGGTGGTTGACAATGGCTTGCAAGCGGTGACAAAGGGGACCGCTGCGGGCAAGGTGCAACTGATTACGGTCGTCCCCTCCATCGATACCCCGGTCTGTGACACCATGGCCCGGCGTTTCAACGAAGAGGCGGCCCAACTCCCCGAGGCTGTAGCGGTTTATACGCTCAGTCTGGATCTGCCCTTCGCGCAGAAGCGCTGGTGTGGCGCGGCCGGGATCGAGCGGGTCAAGATGCTCTCCGACTATCAGGAGCGCTCATTCGGTCTGAACTACGGGGTGCTGATCAAGGAGTTACAGCTGTTGGCGCGGGCTATTTTTGTGATCGATAAGGACGGCCAGCTCGCCTATCAGCAGATCGTCAAAGAGGTAACCGATGAGCCGGACTATGCAGCGGCGCTGGCTGCGGTGCGTAATCTCGCTTAAGCCAGTGAGGTAAAACAGCCCCCTGAATCTAAAGAGGGGCTGTTTTACCTCAGTTCATCTGCCGCACCAGCGCGCCCAGGCGCTCGATCCCCTCCTCCATGGCTTGATTCCAGATCCCGGTACAGCTCAAGCGGATGAAATTGTCATATTTCTCCTGGGTCGAAAAGATCGCCCCCGGTGCCAGCCCGATCCCCATCTCGCGCGCCCTGAAGAAGAGATCGACCGCATCTATCCCAGTCGGCAGTTCGACCCAGACCGAAGCCCCGCCATCGGGAAAGCTGGCCCTGGTTTCGGCCGGGAAGTGGCGATGCAGGCTGAGCAGCAGCGCTTCCATCTGGTTGTGGATTGCGCTGCGCAGGCGGCGCAGATGCCGCTCGAAGTAGCCGTCGCGCAAAAAAGCGGCGATCGCCATCTGGGTGGGCGCAGCAGTGCAGATGTTGGTCGTGGTCTTCAGTTCGAGGGCCTTTGCGTAATGACGACCGGGGATCATCCAGCCGACCCGGAAACCTGGTGCGATGGTCTTGGAGAATGAGGAACAGTAGATAACATCGGCACTGTTATCAAAAGACTTACAACTGCCCGGGTGTTGCTCGCCGAAGTAGAGTTCGCCATAAACATCATCTTCAACCAGGGGAACCTTGTGTGCGGCCAGCAGGGCAACGATCTCGCCTTTTTTAGCGTCGCCAGTCAAGCTGCCATCGGGGTTATTGAAGTTGGGCACCAGGATCGCAGCACTGATTTGGAAGCGTTCTATAGCGCGCTGCACATCCCGCGGATCGATCCCGCTGGTCGAAGAGGGGATTTCGATGGCGCGCAGGCCGCAGTTCTCTAAAAGCTGTAAAAAGCAGAAGTAGCTTGGCGACTGAATCAGGACGTTGTCGCCCGGTTTGGTCAGGGCGCGCAGGGCGATCGACAGCCCCTCCATGGCGCCGCTGGTGATCAGGATCTCAGCGGGGGTGACGCTGATGCCGGCTTCGAGGGAGCGCAGCGCGATTTGCTGTCTCAGTTCGGGATCGCCCGCCACCGGGGCGTAATCGAGTGCCCGCGCCGGGTTGTTGCGCAGGCTGCTGTTCAACAGGCGCGCCAGAGTCTTGGCCGGCAGCAGCTCTTCGGCCGGACAGGCCACACCGAAGGGGAGCAGTTGTTTGTTCCCCAGGGCCTCAAGGACCTGCTGGATCAGATGACTGCGGGTGCCGACTGTCGGGACCATTGCCGGACGGGGTCGGCTGGCGGGGGCTGGCATCTGCAGCGCCCTGGGCGCCAGAAAAAAGCCGGAGCGTTCACGCGAGGCGAGGACCCCTTTCTTCTCCAGTTCCAGATAGGCCTGACTGACCGTGGCAATACTCACTCCGAGTTGGCTGCTCAATTTGCGCAGAGAGGGTAGCTTGTCGCCGGGGCGGATCGCCTCGGCGTCGATCAGAGCCATGATCTGCTTTTCTACCTGTCGGTAGCGAAATCCCTGCGGTTCCATCTCTCCTCCTATGCCCGAACTGTTATGGTGTATTTTTAGCAAAACTGTATCTGTTTTGTAAACAGATTTTGCGCTTTGATGTCAGCATCACACTGACGGAGGTAAGAAATGAAAACAATCGGACTGCTGGGTGGCATGAGCTGGGAATCGACGACCCTCTACTATGAATTCCTCAACCGCGGGGTGCGCGAGCGACTCGGCGGGCTGCACTCGGCAAAGATACTGCTGCAGAGTGTCGATTTCGCCGAGATCGAACGCTATCAGGTCAAGGGTGAGTGGCAGCAGGCCGGTGAGATGCTTGCTGTTGCAGCCCGTAATCTGCAACAGGCCGGGGCCGACATGCTGTTGATCTGTACCAACCTGATGCATAAGGTGGCACCGCAGATCGAACAACAGATCAGCATTCCCTTGCTACATATTGCCGATGCCGCCGGGCGCGAGATTGCCCGCCAGGGCTTGAAAAAGGTCGGTCTGCTCGGTGCGATCTACACCATGGAAGAGGGTTTCTACCGCGAAAGACTGATGGAGAAGTTTGGGATAGAGGTCGTGATCCCCGCCCGCAAAGAGCGTGAACTGGTGCAGCGGGTCATCTTTACCGAGCTCTGCCGCGGTGAATTTCGCGCTGAATCAAGGTCGGCCTATCTGGCGATCATCGAACAACTTAAGCAGCAGGGCGCCGAAGGGGTGATCCTCGGTTGCACCGAGATCCCGCTGCTGGTCAAGCCGCAAGATACCGGCCTGGCGTTGTTCAATACCGCAGAGCTGCATGCCAAATACGCTCTCGCAGAGTGCTTTGACGCCCGCACCGCAGCGGCCTGATCAGTCGGCGCTGGGCGTTGCGGGCCGCGTGAAGTGATCTGCCAATGGTTCCAATTTTCCGAGGGGGTATTTTTTTGCCGCGATCAGCTGTTTCAGGCGTATGACCCGCTCTGCCGGATGAGGATGCGAGGCGAAGAGGTATGTGGCCCGGCTGCCAGCTGTTGCAACCGAGCGGGCAAAGAAGTCCTCGGCACCGGCTACGTGTCCGTAGCGCGCCGCGAGCAGTTGCAGGCCGTAGGCATCGGCGGCTTCTTCCTGTTGCTGGGAGTAGCTGGACTGAAATGTGAGCAGGCTGCGTGAAACCAGATTGCTGATGGCACTGTCTTCGCCGAAGAGCAGTGCCGCGGCAACACTCAAGCCCAGCCCGCGGCCAAGGCCGCGCAGGTGGTCACGCTGGGCGAAGTGACCCAGTTCGTGCCCAAGCACCATCGCCAGTTCGTTCTCGGATTCAACCACGTCGAGCAATCCGGCGAAGACCAGGATGTTACCGCCCGGCAGGGCGAGGGCATTTACCTCTTCGCGCGAGGAGAGATAAGCACGAAATTTGTACTCGGGCAGATCTGAATCGGCCGCCAGTTCTTCCAGCAGGCGCTCAAGCCGTTGCTGCAATTCAGCATCTGCTTCAGCGGGAAACTCAGCCAGCCCTCTCTCTCCCAGCCAGACCTCGGCCTTGATCGGGATCTGTTCAACCACCAGGTCGGTGCCGACCGCCAGCAACAGGTAGATCAAGGCAATTATCGCAATCAAACCGCCAAGCATCCAGGAAAAATCGAGCAGCGGATGGGTTGGCGAGACGTTGAGGTTTCCTTCCAGCTCTTTGGCACTGAATTTCATCGCGGGTTATAAATCACCGCAGTGCCGTAGGCGACAGCCTCGACACTACCGAGTTGTCTTTTGCGATCGGCGTTTTTGCCGATGGCTGCAGTCTCGAGGCGCATGTTGACGACAATTGCCGCACCCCGGCTCTTCGCCTCGGCTTTCATGCGCAGAATCGCTTCACGCCGGGCCCGATCGAGCAGCGATTCATAGGCCTTGACCCGCCCACCGAAGAGATTGCGCAGGACCGCCATCAGGCGCTTGAAGTAGTCGATCGAAATAACCGCACTGCCTGTCACCAAAACTGATTCCTTGACCAGACCAGCACGAAAGCTCCCCTCGGCAGTCAAGACCGGGAGTTTCAAGAGCTCTTTCTCGCGCTGAATAATTGAGCGGTAATGCTTTTTCTCGGCCATGCTGCCGCTGATGTAACCGAGAATCACCAGGCTCAAAAAGATGATCAGGTCGAGACTCTGCAAGATTAGATCTGCCATGCCAACCCCCTATTCGACGCGCACAGCGGTACCGTAGGCAAAGAGCTCGGCCGCTCCCTGGGCCACCGAAGAGGTCGCGTAGCGAATGTTAACGACCGCGTTGGCTCCCATCTGCTCTGCCTGTTCGGCCATGCGGTTGGTCGCCTCCTCACGGGATTCCTGCAAGAGCTCGGTATAGCCCTTGAGCTCGCCGCCGATCAGATTTTTCAAGCCGGCCATGAAATCTCGGCCGACGTGCTTGGCGCGGACTGTGCTGCCTTGGACGATGCCGAAATGTTCTACAATTTTCTTGCCCGGAACGCTGTTGACGTTGGTTAAGATCACAATGGCTCTCCCTGCTGGTGGTGGTTGATTAAGTAAGAGGGCAGGCTCTTGAACAGAGCCTGCCCTGCAGGTGTTAATTGATTGGTCCGACGTAAGAATCAGAGCTCTTTCGGCATACAGACATTGGCCGCGTCATGCACCTTGACCCCGCAGTTGGTGCAGGCGAAGCGGGGGTTGTCAAACATCTTGTCGATTTCCGGATTGGTTTCTGTGTAGGTCAGTTGGCAGGCGTGGAGATCACAGTGTTCTTCCGGCTTATTGCAGCTATCTTCGGTCATATCAGTCCTCCAAGTGTAAGCTATGCGTTTAATGGATATAGACATTATAACCGAATTTTATCAGTTGTGCCGTTGTGAAGGCCATGCCGCAGGCAAGTTGAATTTTGACGCAGTGACTTGCGTCGGTTAAGCTTTTAGAGTGTGATTACATATGCGCTCGGATATCAATTTAGGATACTGAATCCTCTCCCTTTGATCTGACCGGGGGATAGCTCCTGAGGTCCTATGCAATACACTCTCAAAGAGCTGCTTGATGTCCCGAGATTGAGGGAATTGCTCGATTCTCTCGACGAACTCCACAGCCTCCCCTCCGCCATTATTGATCTGGAGGGTAATATCCTGACCGCGACCGCCTGGCAGGACATCTGCACAAAATTCCACCGGGTGAACCCGGAAGTAGAAAAAATGTGCCTGGAAAGTGATTTGCACATCGAGTCCCGACTCGAGACTCAGGCGCCCCATGTCATCTACCGCTGCCCGATGGGACTTATCGACGCGGCGATCCCGATCATCATCGAAGGAAAACATCTCGGAAACGTCTTTAGCGGCCAGCTGTTTACAGAGCCTCCTGACGAAGCTGATTTCCTCAATCAGGCCCGTCAGTACGGGTTTGATGAGACCGAGTACCTGGCGGCGATGCGCAAGGTCCCCCTGTTCACCGAGGACAGGCTGCGCAAGAATTTGAACTTTATCCATAGTCTTACCCAGATGCTGGCCGAACAGGGGCTGCAGACTAAGCGTCAAGCTGCGGCCGACGAGAAGTTGCTGAATAGTCGCGAGAAATATCAGCGCATCTTTGAGAATCTGCAAGATGTCTATTATGAAGCAACCCTGGACGGAACGATTCTGGAGATCAGCCCCTCAATCAATACATTGTCTCGATATCAACGCGAAGAGTTAATCGGGACATCACTGACTGATATTTATGCCGATATCCAAGAACGGGAAAAATATCTGGAGTTGGTTTCAGCCCAGGGGAAGGTGCACAATTTTGAAATCCAGTTAAAGGACAAAGATGGCTCGCAGCACAGCTGCTCGATAACCGCCACCCTGATCAAAGACAGCCAGGGAACACCGGAAAAGCTTATCGGTTGCTTGCGCGATATCAGCGAAAGCAAAAGGACAGAAGAGGCCCTCCGGGTTCAGATAGCGGAATATGAGGCCAGCCAGCAACAGCTCAAAGAGAGTGAGGAACGCTTCAAGACCCTGCATAACGCGGCCTTTGGCGGGGTTTTTGTCCACGATCAGGGGATAATTCTGGAGTGTAACCAGGTCTTGTCCGAGATCACCGGCTTCAGCAACGAAGAACTTGTCGGCATGGATGCATTCACACTTGTTGCGCCTGGTTGGCACGAGCTGGTGAAGAGAAATATAGAGCGCGGGAAAGCCCAGCGCTTTGACGCTGAAGGGGTACGTAAGGATGGTTCAATCTACCCCCTGGCGATAAATGGGAAACATATTCGTTATCTGGGGCGTAGATTGCGGGTTGTCGAATTTCTGGACATCAGCGCGCGCAAAAATGCCGAGAAGGCACTGCTTGAGAGTGAACGTCGCTTAAAGGATTCACTGACGAACATGCCGATCGCGGTGGCGCTGTCAGACGAAGAACAGGCCATTACTTTTCGCAATAAACGCTTTGTGCAACTCTTTGGTTACACCGAAGAGGATGTCCCAACGCTTGACGCGTGGTGGCAACAGGCTTACCCGGATAAACAGATCAGACAGTTGGCCATTGAGACCTGGGGAGATGCGCTGCACAAGGCGATAGCTGAGGGGACGCCTATTGAGGTCCATGAGAGTCCAGTCACCTGCAAGGATGGTGTGACACGAATTATTGAAATTTCCGGGATTCTCCTGGGAAAGGAGACCTTGACCACATTTACAGACGTCACTGAACAGAGGCAGGCTGAGGAGGCAATCGAAAATCGCCTGATCGCTCTGACCCAGCCGATGGATAGTGCTGAGATTTCGTTCGAAGAGCTATTCAACGTCGCGGACGTTCAACGGCTGCAGGATGAATTTGCCCAGGCTACGGGCGTGGCATCCATCATCACGAATCCTGGAGGAGAGCCCTTAACCGCACCGAGTAACTTTACCTACTTATGCGATCAAATTATCCGCAAGACAGAAAACGGCTGTGCCAATTGCTTTAAATCCGATGCTGCTCTCGGGCGCTACAATCCAGATGGACCCATCATCCAACCCTGTTTGAGTGGCGGTCTCTGGGATGCGGGCGCGGCAATTACGGTTGGCGGTCATCATATCGCAAACTGGCTGATTGGCCAGGTGCGCGACGACTCTCAAACCGAAGATAAAATGCGTGCCTATGCCCGTGAAATTGGCGTCGACGAGACATATTTCATGGGTGCCTTCCATGATGTTCCTGCCATGTCGCTTAAACAATTTGAACAGGTGGCACAAGCCCTCTTCACCCTGTCCAATCAACTTTCAACCGCCGCATATCAGAATGTCCAGCAGGCGCGGTTCATCACTGAGCGCAGGCGGGCTGAGGACGAGTTAAGCGCCGAACGGTTCCGTCTGTCCGAGATTATCCGCGGGACAAATGTGGGAACCTGGGAATGGAATGTCCAAACTGGCAAAACCGTTTTGAACGAGCGTTGGGCCGAGATCATCGGCTACTCACTGGGCGATTTTGCAAATAGCTCTATCGAAGCCATGCTGGAGTGTTTTCATCCAAACGATTTGCTAAAGCGCAGCGAGCTGCTGGAAAGGCATTTTAGCGGCGAACTTGATTGCTATGACTTTGAGTTCCGCATGAAACACAAGAGCGGACGCTGGGTCTGGGTTGTGGCGCGGGGCAAGGTCTCGTCCTGGACCGATGATGGCAAGCCCTTGCTCATGTACGGGACACTCACCGATGTTGACGAACGCAAGCGGCGCGAGGAGCAGCAGCAGACCCTGGAGAAGTTGAATAGCATCGGGACCCTGGCGGGCGGGATTGCCCACGATTTCAACAATATTATGGCCGGAGTCTACGGCAATATCTCGTTGGCCAAGCTAAAACTGACCCCGGATCAGCCTGGCTTTAAATTCCTCGAAGCGGCTGAAAAGTCCATGGGCAGGGCGACCCTGCTGACCAATCAGTTACTGACCTTTGCCAAGGGTGGCGAGCCGGTCACCGAGAGTTTGAGCCTCGGCAACCTGGTCGAAGAGGTCGTCCATTTCAATCTTTCCGGGAGTAACGTCAAGCCGGTTATTACGCAGGCGGAGAACCTCTGGCTGGTCAAGGCAGATTTGGGGCAGATCCAGCAGGTATTTGCTAACCTGACGATTAATGCGAAACAGGCGATGCCTGACGGCGGACATCTGGATATCACCATGGAGAATGCCGATGTTCCCCAAGGCAAGGTATCGGGTCTTGCCGCAGGGAAATATATCCGCATCAGGGTGACAGATGAGGGAACCGGAATCGACCCCGAGTACCTGGAGCGGATCTTCGACCCCTACTTCACCACCAAACAGACCGGCAGTGGCCTCGGCCTGGCCACCACCTATTCAATCATCAACAAGCATGGTGGCCATATAAGCGTTGAATCCCAACTCGGCCAGGGGACTTCCTTCGCCCTCTATCTGCCCGCTTCAGAATTGAAGGACCTGCCGGAAAAAGAGGCGCAGATCGATCCCTCGGCCGCCAGCCAGACCGCTAAAGTGCTGCTTATGGATGATGAAGAGATGATCCGGAGCACAGTTACCTCAATGTTGGAGGAGTTGAACTATAAGGTTGAAACCGCGAGCGGTGGCCAGCAGGCCATAGTACTTTACCAGGCAGCACTGGAGGCCGGTCGCCCATTTGATCTGGTTATTCTCGACTTGACCATACCCGGTGGGATGGGAGGTAAGGCGGTCGCTAAAAATATACTGAAACTTGATCCCGCGGCTAGGCTCATTGTTTCAAGCGGGTACGCCGATGACCCGGTCATGGCGAATTACCCAGCGTATGGTTTCAGGGGGGTTGTTGCAAAACCCTATAATCTCAATAAGCTTTCCTCAGCCTTGACGGCGATTTTAGGGAAGTAGCGGGGTCGGGCTGAACGCCGTGATTGCAAGCGGTTTTTTTCGCGCGTCTGGCTGCGGCGAAGTCGCCAACCTGAAAACCTATGGTATTGTTAGGGATATTCGGATTTTCGCTTATTTTTGTGAAGGGAGCTACCGTGCCTCGCATTCTCCACGCCGCCCACGCCTTTCCCGCCCACGCGGTGTCGCAGCAACAGGCCAAAAGCGCGGTGCGCGACCTTTTTTCCGGAAAGATTCCCGACCTTGAACGGCTGCTGACAATATTCGACAACTCGCGGGTTTCACAGCGCCAGCTGGTGATGCCCCTCGACTGGTACCTGCATCCCCGTTCCAGCCAGGAACGCAACCGGGTCTTTATCGAGCAGGGTATGGGGCTGTTGCGCGAGGCGGTCGAAAATATCCTACAGGCCGCAGCGCTCGGCGCGGCGCAGATCGATCATCTCATCTATGTCAATTCGACCGGTCATGCCACCCCGTCGCTGGATGCCCGGCTGATCAATGAACTTGATTTTTCCGCCCGGACCACGCGGCTGCCGATCTGGGGGCTCGGATGCGCCGGGGGCGCTGCGGGGCTCTCGCGCGCCTGGGATTATTGCCGCGCCCATCCGCGCGCGCGGGTTCTGTTAACCGCGCTTGAATGCTGCAGCCTGACTCTGATGACTCAGGATTTGAGCAAGAGCAATCTGGTCGGTACCTCGCTCTTCGCCGATGGCGCGGCGGCGGTGCTGGTAGTGGGCGACGAAGCGGACGGCAGTGGACCGCAGATTGTCGCCAGTCGTTCGCAGCTTTTTCCGGACAGCTATCAGATTATGGGCTGGAATTTTCTCGAACAGGGGATGGAGCTGGTGCTCTCGCCGCGGCTTCCGGCGCTGATCCGGCGGGAGCTGCCGGAGCTGGTCGACAGCTTTCTAGGTGACAACGGACTGCTGAGAAAGGATCTGGGCTCTTACCTGACCCACCCTGGCGGCGCCAAGGTGCTCGATGTGGTGCGCGAGGCGCTCGCATTGCAGGCCTGTGACCTGCATCTCAGCGAAGAGTTGCTCAACGCACAGGGCAATATCTCCTCGGTCTCGGTGCTGGTGGTGCTCGAGAACTGGCTTAGCTCGCGGAACGCATCCATACCGGGTTACAGCCTGCTGTCGGCCTTCGGCCCCGGCTTTTCGGCCGAACTTTTACTCTTGAAGGTGGAATAATGTCTCTTGGCTGGCTGTTTGGATTGCTGATTGGCGAGCGCCTGTTTGAGTTGCGGCTGGCGGCAAGAAATCGGCGAATTCTGCTGCGGCGCGGCGGGCAGGAGTTTTTCCCCGAATCCTACCGCATCATCGTCTGGATGCACCTGATGTTTCTGGCCTGCCTTGTTCTTGAATCCTATCCCTGGTGGGTCCCCCTCGATACGCTGACTCTGTGCGGGCTGGGCATGTTTGTGCTGCTGCAGTCGCTGCGCTACTGGTGTGTCAGCAGCCTGAAGGAGTACTGGAATACGCGGATTATTCTGCTGCCAGGCGCCAAGATCTGCCGTCGCGGTCCCTACCGTTTCATGCGCCATCCGAATTATCTGGTGGTGACCCTTGAGTTTGCACTCCTGCCCCTGCTGGCGCGCGCACCAGTGACATTTCTGGTTTTTTCCGTTGCCAACCTGTTTGTGCTGCGTCAACGCATTCTGCTCGAGGAACAGGCCCTGCGGGAGCATACCGACTATGGCCAGCAGTTCCCGTCCGGGTGAAAATCGGATTCCATCAGCAGAGCGCCAGAATCTCATACTCACGCAATGCTCCCGCCAGCCTGAGTGCAAAATCATCGCCGCATTTTTTGCCGAGCAGTTCCCTGCCCAAGGGCGACTCGGGGGTAATCAGCATGATTTCAGTCCCCGCACAGTTGAGTTTCATCCCCCCTGCGGCGGGGCCAAGGAAAATCAGGCGCTGCTGACTCTCCCCATCCTCCAGCAGCACCAGAGCCCCAAGCCTGATCGAACTGTCGGGCGTAAAATCTTTGAGCTCGAGACTGCGCAAGCGATCTATTGCCAGGCTGATCTCCTGCGCGCGGTTGGCCTGCCCCTGAGCGATATAGGATGCCTCAACACTGAGGGTCTCATATTTACTGTCGGGAACATTCTCTGCATGGGTTGCTGCGGCATGGGCGGTACTGGCCGCCTGGAGTAGCAATCGCTGGTCTTTTTTCAATTGTTGAATAATCAATTCGCGCAGTTCCTGCTTGTTAATGCAGATCATTTTGGCCTGTTCTTGGTTGGATTTTCCCTACAGGGGTC
>JAAXQE010000132.1 GCA_012974425.1 Geopsychrobacter sp. | reverse complement strand
TGATCAAAAAGCGGATCCGTCGATAGCGGGAAAAGGAGCGCTTGGAGATGCGGCCGTTAACCAACAGGAGCGGGATCTTACGCCGCCGGATCAGGCGGAGGAAGTTCGGCCAGAGCTCGGTCTCGACAATCAGCACCAGGCAGGGGTTAAGCCGGCGCAGAAAGCGGCGCATGATAAAGCTAAAGTCGAGGGGGAAGAAGACCAGCAGGTCGAGTTCGGCGATCTGCTCGGCGATCTGGCGACCGGTAAAGGTCGTGGTCGAAAGAACGATGAAGTGTTGCGGGTACTCAGATTTCAGTCTTCGGATCAGTGGGGTGGCGGCGTTGACCTCACCGACAGATACCGCATGAATCAGGATAACCTGTTTGCCAACCAGTTGCCGCTTAACCGCACGCGGATAATGAGCAAAGCGCTCCAGGGTCCCACGGATGGCTATCCGCTGCGCAAGGCCTTTGATAAGGCCATAGGGCAACAGAAATAGTGAAACAGCGAGGATTATCAGGTCATACAGCAGTCTCACCCCGGGCCTCCAGATAGCTCTCTGCTGCACTTTGATTACTCGTCATCGCCCGTTCAAGTCGTGCGCGAAAGCCCTCAGTCGATTCTCCAGCTTGATAAAATAGTGCCTCGCCAAAGGAATAAACACCTCTGGAGAAGGGGTAGGGCAACAAAAAACGATCCCAGGAAGCGAAGCGACGTCCCTTGCTGCAGGCAAATGCCAGCGGGACAATGCCACGCTTGCTTAATTTCGCCAACTGCACGACTCCATCCTTTATCTCATGGCGGGGGCCCTTGGGTCCATCCGGGGTCAAGACAATATCAGCATCAACCTTGCATATTTCCAGCATTTCTCGAAAGGCGGCGCGGCCACCACGCGAAGACGAACCACGCACGGCATCCTGCGAAAAGTAGCGCATGGTCCGAGTCAAGAGCTCACCGTCCTGCGACTGACTGATCAACAACTTTGCATGCTTACCGGGGTAGCCGAAGACCATCAATAACAATTGATCATGCCAAAATGGGATGATCGCGCGCGCATCCCGCTGCCAGAGCGAGCGCAGATTATTTTCACCAAGGGTTTCGGTCCTGATCGTCAAGAAAAGCAGACGCATAACCGCAGCAGCCAAGGGTGGTATTAGCCCCATCAACAAACGCTTCTTCATCTATTTAGGCTCCAGAAACTGCATATCATGGAGGCGCTTATACAATCCGTCAGCAGCCAGCAACTCGGTGTGGCTACCGCTCTCCTTGATCCGACCATCTTCCAGCACCAGAATCCGGTCGGCATGCTTGACCGTCGACAAACGATGCGCGATCACGAAGGTCGTACGCTCGCGCATCAGATTGGAGAGGGCCAACTGCACCATCGCTTCACTCTCGGTATCGAGAGCACTGGTTGCCTCATCGAGCAGCAGGATCGGCGCATTGCGCAGGATAGCGCGGGCAATGCACAGACGTTGACGCTGCCCACCGGATAGCCTGACCCCACGATCACCGATCAGGGTCTGGTAACCCTCGGGCATAAGTTGGATAAAGTCATCGGCAAACGCCTGCCTGGCTGCCGCCTCGACCTCTTCGGTCGTCGCATCCGCCGAGCCGTAGCTGATATTTTCGCAGATGGTCGCGTTGAACAGAAAGGTCTCCTGATCGACCAGGGCGAGATTGGCGTGCAAGGACCTGGTGCTCAGGGACTTGATATCGAGGCCATCGATCAAGATCCGCCCCGCAGTCGGATCGTAGAAACGACTGATGAGCCCGGCCAGGGTGCTCTTGCCGGCACCACTCGGCCCGACCAGCGCCACAACCTCGCCAGGCGAGACACTCAGGTTCAGATTTTGAATCACCGGCTCTGCATCATAGGAGAAGCTGACATTCTCAAAACAGACCTCGCCACGACAAGCGCGCAACTCCGTAGCATCCTGAACTTCTAGGATATCCGGCTTCTCATCGAATACCTCAAAAACCCGTTCCGCAGCCCCCAAGGCCTGCTGCACCGTATTGTTGACCTTGGTCAGGCGCTTTAACGGCGTATACATCATCACAATGGCCGCAAGCACCGAAAACAGCTGGCCTTGAGTCATCTCTCCCGCCAGGACACGATGCAGCCCGTACCAGAGCACCGCCGCGACCCCGATAGAGGTCAATACTTCCATGACCGGCGAGGAGAGCGCAGCGTATTTGATGGTTTTGCGGATAAAATGATAGTAGGACAGGTTTTGACCGACAAACTTCTTTTTTTCCTGTTCTTCGGTAGCGAAGGCCTTAATGACCTTGATCCCGGAGAAGGCCTGCTCGAGGGCCGTGGTCAGGCCACCCATAGCGCCCTGTCCCTTGCGGGAAAATTTCTTGATCTTACGCCCGATGGTTGAGGCCGGGACAGCGGCTGCCGGAATCACCACAAAGGCCATCAAGGCCATCCGCCAGTCGGTGTAAAGGGCAACGCCGGCCAGACCGACCAGGGTCAGGGTTTCGCGGATGCCCGACACGATGACATTCGACAGGACTGATTGCATCAGGTTGACGTCATTGAGGATTCTAGACATCAGCGAACCTGAGGCCGTATCGGTGTGGTAGCGCATCGACAGGTTCATGCTCTGGCCAAAGAGCGCATTGCGGATATCCTGAATCGCCATCTGACCGGCGGTGCTGATGAAATATTCCTGCACGTAACGCGAAATGCCCTTGAACAGGGCTAAGCCGATCACAAAGAAGGGGGCCAACCGGGCCAGTTCGTAATCCTGGCCGATCACGATACGGTCGATAAAGGGCTCGACCAGTTTGGCAATGACCCCATCAGACGCAGCAACCCCCATCGAGGCAATCACCGAGAGAATGATTCGCCCTTTATAGGGTGCAGCAAAGGTCAGAAGACGTCTGAATGTACTCTGTTTCGGTTTTTCCACGCTAAATCTTTCTATTGCAGATATCTGCCGCCATCAGCGCAACCCGGCGTGAAGATCCCGGTTCACCCAGCTTGTCACACACCATTTCAAGCCCATTAATGACCTGACTCCGATAGTCCTGATCATCAATCAGGCGTAGAATCTCGGCGGACAGCGCCTGCGGATTGGCCTGATGCTGCAAAAACTCGCGAACCACTTCAGCTCCAGCAACAATATTAACCAGGCTGAAGTGGGGGATCTTAACCAGCCAACTGCCGACAAGGTAACTGAGCCACGCAGCCCTGTAAAGCACCGCCATCGGCGTGCGACAGAGTGCGGTCTGCAGCGTGACAGTCCCCGAAACACAGAGGACGGCATTACAGGCCGAAGCGACGGTGTAGATCGACTCATGGCTCAAGCTAACCGGCAAGTTACTCCCGGCCAACAGAGACTTAAGCAGCTCGGAATCTAATGAAGGCGCAACCGGAATGATAAATCGTGCGGATGGCTTCTGTTTAAGGATCAGTTCTGCGGATTCGAGCAGGGCCGCAAAGCTATATTTCAGTTCACTGCGCCGACTACCAGGGAACAGACCGATCAAGGGCTCAGTTTCAGGGATAGCCAATTCAGTGCGCAGGTTCTTGAACGGTTGGGCAGCCGTATATTCATCGAGCAACGGGTTTCCGACATACTCTGCCTGCAGATCTTCATCAGCGTAGAGCGGTGGCTCAAAGGGGAAGATCAAGGCGAGCCGGTCGACCCGCTCACCGAGCGTCTTGATCCGTCCCTTCTTCCAGGCCCAGACCTTGGGTGCGATATAATAGACGACCGGCACACCGGCGTCTTTGGCGACCTTGGCCAGCTTGAGATTGAAACCGGGATAGTCGATCAACAGGAGAAGGTCGGGCTTTTCCGCCGATTTCAACTGACGTTCCAGACGCTTGAAGCGATTATGGATCCTGGGCAGATGACAAATGACCTCGGTCAAACCCATCACCGCCAGATCCTCTACCGGGAAGAGAATCTCACAGCCTGCAGCGCGCATCCGGCTGCCACCAACACCAAAAAACTCGAGGGGAAGATTCAGCTCTCGCGCCGCCGAGATCAAGTTGCCACCGTGCAGGTCACCCGAGGATTCTCCGGCGACAATCAAGACTCTCTTGGATATATTGGTTGTTTGTTGCATCAAGGCCTCAAATGCAGAAGGCGAAAACTGAAAACATGCAGTTTTCGCCTTCACCAATTTAGTGTCACCGGCAATAGGTCTTAGCGCGCCAGACCACGTTCGCTCTTCTTGATAAAGTCAACAAAGCGATCAAGCTCAGCAGAACCTTCGAGCGTTGACTCGATCTCAGCGATCGCTTCGTCAAGCTTCATCCCGGCGCGGAAAACCAGTTTGTAGGCTTGCTTGATGGTTTTCAACACGTCCGCAGAGAAGCCGCGACGCTTGAGACCGATCAAATTAAGACCGACAACCTTGGCCCTATCCCCTTGAACAATTGTGTAGGGTGGGACATCCTGAGCGATCATAGACCCACCACTCGCCATCACATGGGCACCAACCCGCCCAAACTGATGAACCGCCGACAAGCCACCCAGAATCGCATAGTCATCGACCTGGACATGGCCAGCCAGGGTCGCACCATTGGCCAGAATGACATGATCTGCGACCACACAATCGTGCGCGACATGCGCGTAGGCCATAAAGAGATTATCGCTGCCAACCCTGGTGACGCCTCCGCCATCCTCTGTCCCCAGATGCAAGGTCGTAAATTCACGGATCTTGTTGCGATCACCAATGATCAGCGTCGACTCTTCACCATGAAATTTCAGATCCTGAGGCACGGCACCGATTGAGGCAAACTGGAAAATCTGATTGTCACGGCCGATGGTCGTGCGTCCCTCAATAACCGTATGCGGACCGATACTGGTCCCGGCACCAATCTCGACATTTTCACCTATCAGGGTGTAGGCGCCGACGCTGACGTCGGCAGCGAGTTTGGCCTCTGGGGCAATAATTGCGGTTGGATGAATCATATCTTGTCCGATCTACTTATTTATCAACAAAGGTAGCTTTAAGCTCAGCTTCGGCAACCAGGCTGTCGCCGACATAGGCTTTGCCCTGAAAAACATGGATACCACGGCGCGTCGAAAGAAGCTCAACCTCCATACGTAACTGATCCCCTGGCAGTACCGGCTTGCGAAAGCGCGCCTTATCGATCCCGACGAAATAGGTGACCTTACCCTCTTCGGCTCCGCCGCTGGCCCGGATATAGGCACCACCGACCTGCGCCATCGCCTCGAGGATCAAGACTCCCGGCATAATCGGATGATCAGGAAAGTGTCCCTGAAAAAAGGGTTCATTGATCGTCACATTCTTGTAGCCGATACACTTTGTGCCCTCTGTAACCTCTTCGAGTCTATCCAGCAGCAGGAAAGGGTACCGATGTGGGAGTAATTTCAAAATATCATTGATATTCAGACTGATCATGCCTAGCGCTCCTTGATCTGTTCTTCAAGCTCTTGCATACGTTTACGCAGAGCCGACAATTCACGTCGCATTTCAGGAAGTTTCCCAAATGAAAGTGATGATTTGAGCCATTGCTTATGCGGTATCGCGGGCGTGCCGGAATAGACCTGCCCCCCTTCGAGATTACTCGACGCGCCGCCCTTGCCTGCGATGGTGATGTTATCGCCCAGCTTGACATGCCCGGTCACCGCGGACTGGCCACCAAAGGTGGCATGGCGGCCGATTCGACAACTCCCGGCAAAACCGCTTTGAGCCGCGACAACCGTGTCTTCACCTATGACAACATTGTGCGCAACCTGCACTAAGTTATCAAATTTACAGCCTTTTTTGATGCGGGTTTCGCCCAGGGCGGCCCGGTCGATACATGTGCAAGAGCCAATTTCGACATCATCCTCCAGCACAACGATCCCGACCTGCGGAATTTTGAAATAGGTTTCGCCATTGGGGGCAAAACCGAAGCCATCAGAACCGATCACCGCACCCGGTTGCAGGATCACCCGATTGCCAATTTGGGTCTTTTCCCGCACCAGACAACCGGCATGGATCAAACAGTCTGAGCCAATCTGCACGTCAGCGTAAATCACCGTATTGGGAAAGAGCATACTGTTATCCCCGATAACAACATTCTCTCCCACAATACAGCCGGGATATACGCTGACGTTGTTGCCAAGCTTTGCCGATTCGGCAATAACCGCACCCGGCATAATACCGACATGCGGATAGGCCTCACCGCGCAACCTTGTCAGAACCTTGGCAAAGGCCAGATAAGGATTACTGCAGATGAGCAGGTTCTTCCCCGCAACCTCGACTCCTGGAGCAACGATAATCGCTGAGGCCTGACAAGCTGCCAGATAAGGCAGGTACTTCGGATTGGACAGAAAGGTCAGATCACCTATGCCGGCCTGATCTATTGTCATGAGTCGACTGACCTCAACCAGAGGGTCACCGACAACCTGTCCACCAACCAGCAGGGCTAATTCTTCAAGTTTGGCCATCTTTTATATACCGCTCAATTGTTGGCGTTGAAGGCCTTGATCACATCATCGGTCAGGTCGATGGCAGGGTCGCCGTAGATAATCGAGCTTTCGGCCTTCTCCAGCACAACACCGAAGCCTTTTTCCTTACCGATAGTGCGGGTCACGATAAGAATTTCATCGATGATACGCTTGGTGAAATCAGCATCCTTCTGCTGCAATTCTTCCTGGATATCCTTGGTAAAGCGCTGAAATTCCTTGGCTCGCTGCTGGAATTCGCGTTCTTTTTTGCCACGGGCTTCATCCGACAGCAGAACAGATTGTTTATCCAACTCTTTCTTCATCGCCACCAGAGATTCCTGCTCGGCAGCCACTTTGGCTTCATACTTCTTGACCTGCTGGCCAATTTCAGCCTTGGCCTTGACCCCGGCATTACTTAGGTTTAAGGCTTTTTGCAGATCGATAAAAGCGACGCCACCGGCAGCAAAGGCGCTTGAGGCGCTAAATAGTAAAATAATTAGCAGAACGATTTTTTTCATGTGGGTTTCTCCGTTATCCATAAAAGTTAAAAGAATGAACCGATACTGAATTCAAAGACTGAATCGCTTTCTTCGCCCCGGGGATCAAGGTTATAACCCCACTCAAATCTAAGTGGCCCCAGCGGACTCGTCCAGCGGATTCCATAGCCTGCGGAATAGCGCAGATCTGAAAAATAATCTTCATTCTCGCGCCAGGCATTGCCACCATCGACAAAAAACAGCCCCTTCAGCTTATACTGCTCACTGATCGGGAATAAGAATTCGAGATTAAAGTACGCTGACTTCTCACCGCCGACAAATGAAGCGACTTTCGCAGGAACTGCGGGGGTCACGATCGCCGATGGGTCGAGGGGGTCAAGAACCGCAGGAACCGCAGGAACCGCGGGATCCATGGGGCCCAGTTCACGTGTATCAAAACCACGCACCGAGCGCAAGCCGCCCAGAAAGTACTTTTCACTGATCGGAATCTCGGCATCAGAGGTCTTGGCGACATAGCCGATATCAGCGTTCAGCGAGAGGACAGTTTTCCAGAAGAGTGGAAAGAAATGACGGTGGCTGAAATCAAACTTGGCAAACTTATCGGTGCCACCCAGACCCGCATATTCTGCTGAGAAAGCAGTAACGCCACCGCGGGACGGGTCCTGGCGATAATCAGTGGTATTGCGAATCAAGGTTCCGGTAACTGACGAGAGGATTGAGCTGCCCTCCTGTTGCTCGATCGTAAAGCTAGCCGCCTCACTGACATCGAAGATATCCTTCTCCTCATAGCGATATGTCACTAGCCCGCGCGAATAGAGCCCGAACGGATGTCCTGCCTTGAGTGCGCCACCTGTCGCTTTTTCAGAAAAATCGGTCCAGTCCCGCTCGGTCTTGTAAAGATCGAAACCGGCAGTCCAACGCGTATCGAGAAAGTAGGGATCGGTCAATCCAACAGTGTAGAGCTGCGAGGCGCCACCAAGCGTTGCCGAGGCCTTGAGCTTGACCCCGTACCCCATAAAGTTACCCTGCGAGATCGATCCCTGAGCAATGAACTGATCGACCGAGGAGTATCCCGCGCCGATGGTGAAGCTGCCGGTCGGCTGTTCAGTCACCTCGACATCGAGCATATTGGTATTACTGCTGCTGCCTGGGCTGGTCGAAACATTGGTTTCCTCAAAGTACCCGAGGTTACGCAGGCGATTGCGACTCGACTTGATCTTGCTCGCACTGTAGAGATCACCCTCGATCAGAGAGAGTTCACGCCGGATGACCTTATCGCGGGTGATAGTGTTGCCACGGATAATGATCTTTTCGATATGAATCAACTCGCCTTGCTCAATATCCAGTTTAAGGTGAATTTTCCGAGTTTCAGGATCCTTGCTGGTAAGGGGAACAACATTGACATTGGCATAGCCCTGATCGGCATAAATGTCGGTCAAGGCCAGAACCGAATTGCGTAATGCAGTGCGACTGAATACATCACCCTC
>JAAXQE010000215.1 GCA_012974425.1 Geopsychrobacter sp. | reverse complement strand
CCATGATCCCGCAGGGCACGAATCTTTTCAGCAAGCTCCAAATTATCGGTTGTCACCGCACCTGCCTCACCAAATGCGCCAAGATTCTTGCCTGGATAAAAACTGAAGCAGCCGACATCTCCAATCGAGCCTGCCGCTCTTTGTTTATATTCTGCACCGTGCGCCTGACAGGCATCTTCAACAACAAACAGCCCATGCTTTTTGGCGATGGCCATAATGGAATCCATATCAGCCATCTGGCCAAACAGGTGAACAGGAATAATCGCCCTTGTTCGAGACGTGATGGCCCCCTCTATCAGTCCGCTATCAATCGTATAGCTGTGCTCATCAATGTCGACAAAGACCGGCGTTGCTCCGCAAAAACTGATAGCCTCGGCTGTGGCAATAAAGGTATTGGGGACGGTGATAACTTCATCCCCCGCTCCTACCCCGAGCGCCAGCAAGGCCATCCAGAGAGCTTCAGTACCACTTCCCACACCGACGCTATATTTGCACTGGCAAAATGCGGCAAACTGCCGTTCAAAGGTTTCGACAAAAGGTCCGCCAGCAAAGGCACAACGATCGATTACTTCTTTGATGGCATCCTGTATGTCATCATTTATTGGTTCATGCAGTGCTCTGAGATTCATGAACGGGACTTTCATAATTCTCCCCCTTAGTTTTGTTTAAAATTCTGGCCGGATTTCCAGCGACAACGGTATTTGCGGGGACGTCTCTTGTTACCACGCTTCCTGCACCAACAATTGCGTTCTCTCCGACCGTAACCCCACACAAAAGGGTCGCACTGGAACCAATAGAGGCCCCGCGCTGTATCAAGGTGGGCACACAGACCCAATCTGTTTCGGTTTGCAGTTCTCCATTATCTGTGGTGGAGCGAGGGTACCGGTCATTGATAAAAGTCACATTATGACCGACAAAGACACCATCCTCTATAACCACTCCTTCACAAATAAAAGTATGGCTGGAAACTTTACAGTTTTTACCAATGACGGCCCCCCTCTGTATTTCAACAAATGTCCCTATTCTTGTGTTATCGCCTATTTGGCATCCATACAAATTCACAAAGTCATATATCTTAACACCGCTACCTAGTTCAACATCCGGAGCAATCGACTTCACAACAAAACCTCCTCTTAAGTGTCATCCCAAATCACCAAGCGAGACAGCTACCCCATTTTGTCTTAGAGATTCTGATGCAGCAGTAAGTATCTGGACAACCTTCAACCCTTCCAGGCCACCTGTAAGCGACTTGCAATTTGTTTTTATACAGTCTAGAAAGTGCTGACATTCCTCTTTTAACGGTTCAAATTGATTCAGGTATGGTGAATACATGTCACCATAATGATAAGAATAATGAAAATCCGCGAAAGTATCATAATGAGGAGGTTTTTCTACTCTCTTATCATATACTTTAATCTTTTCTATTGGTTCTAGATCGTTATAAACAAGCATTTTCTTCTCACCAACAAAGGTCATTTCTCTAATTTTGTTTGGATCAAGCCAGCTACTTTGAATAGTGCAAAAACCACCATTGGCAAAGTTGATCGTCATATTGCACACATCCTCAACGCCCATGGAAACGTGTGCCTTCCCCTGGCAATTGACCGATACAGGTGTATCGTTTAACACGTGTAAAATGATCGAAATGTCATGGGGGGCAAGGTCCCAAGTGACATTGATGTCCTTCTGATAGAGCCCCAGGTTTAAGCGGCGCGAACTGACATATTGAATCCCCCCGAGATCACCCGACTCCACTAATTCCTTAATCTTCCTGACCGGAGGAGAATAAATAAATGTATGCCCGACCATAAGGGTCAGACTTTCCTCAAGAGCAAGCCCCAATAACTCTCTGCACTCGGCAACGGATGAAGCCATAGGCTTTTCTATAAAAGTGTGCTTTCCCGCCCGAAGACTCTTCATTGCTAGTTCATAATGAAATTTAACTGGCGTCGCTATCGCCACGGCATCAATATTTTTATCGTTGAAGATTTCATCCGCCGCGGATACAGTTTTTATGTATGGATATAACTTTTGCATATGCGCCAGCCGATCCTTGCTGGAATCGCAGACAGTCGTTACATCACATTCGGATAATGAGTTAAAATTACGCACCAAATTCGGCCCCCAGTAACCGCAACCTATGACCGCTACGTTCAACATTCTCATGCCCCTTCCTCAATGTTTGGATTCTTGCTTTGCAGACTCTCCCTGATTTGCCCCAAGATGGCCAACGGAGTCCGGAACAGAATCTTGCCGTCCAGCCACAATGAACGCTCTCTAACGTAGCGAATATCCAATCTCACCATTTCACTGAAAGAAAGCTTGTTCTTACCACTGACCTGCCACAGGCCAGTCATACCCGGAATGGCGTCAAATCGCCCCCTATGCCAAGAAAGATATTCCTTCACTTCATAGGGGATTGGCGGGCGAGGTCCGACCAGGCTCATTTCTCCACGCAACACATTGATCAATTGTGGAAGCTCATCCAGACATGACTTACGGAGCCAATTCCCAAAAACAATGATCTGCGGATCGTGATCCAGCTTGGCCATTGGTGCATCTGATGATTCAGCCTTAATTAGCTGGGCAAGGTGAGCCTGATGACCATTCGTATCTGCGCCTTGGCACATAGTCCGAAATTTCAAGAATGTAAACGGTTGGCCAGCATAACCAATCCGCTGTTGCCTATATAAAACTGGCCCAGGCGAGACAACCTTGATGATGATCGAAACGGCTAAAAAGAAAGGGGAAAAAACCAACAGGCAAACACCTGCACCAAAAAAATCGAGGCCCTTCTTCAGGACCCACCCTGTCGGGCAAAACACATAATCGACATTTCTCGATGATTGATTGAAACGCCATCCACCCCTGAGAGGCGCTCGCGTTTGTTTATTCTCAGATTTCCCTGAGAACACATACGGATCTATCTTATCCGGATCTGCCAACTTGTCGGAAGGATAGGTAATGATTTCGAATTCTGGAGGGCGTCGAATATGGAGTATTTCATGACAGATTTTATCCGTAAAATGACATGCGCCAGCATAATTCGTTTCAGGCAACAAAATGCCGATATGTTGCGAATCAAGCCAGCCGACGGCATCTATCGATCGTACTCGAGAAGCGATAGTCTCGGCCAGAAGCTTGGGGGCATCTTGCCCTTCCCTACTCTTGGACAGCACGAATACCACCAGAGAAAAAACATCTCCCGTCCGGTTTGCCCGCTCGTGTTCCCGATTAATGATCCGGCGGAAGACATCCTTTGGTAGGAACAAACCATTATCAACGTCTCGTAACGTTGAGTAATTTTTCATCAGATGCTTGATTCTTTCTGCAATGGCCATTTCAACCCCTCCCCTCCTATAGGCGCCGGTAAATACATTTAGGGATAGGGTATGTCCGGTTCGTAAGGATCACACCCAAAACATTTCCACCCTGAGCAACAAGTTCCCTCTTCTGTCTTTCAGCGATCTGCCCACGGGTCTTACCCGCATCAATGACCAGCACAATACCGTCAACATTAGGCGAAAAAAGCCTCGGCCTGGGAGGTTCAGCGACGGACCATGAATCAACCAATACTAGATCAAAGGTTTTTTTCAACTTTTCCATAAAATCTTCAGTCTGCCTATAATCCGAATCCACAGGCAGCAGACCAGACTCCATCGAGAGGCGACTTACAGACAACAAATTCTTGCCTGCGACACCCTTCGAACCGTTGTCAGCAAAATCATTTTTAAATTTTTCAATCCAGTTGAGCCTTGATGGCTGGTTGAAAAAATGGAAATCACTCGGTTGCTGAGGATCTGAATCCAGCAAAAGAACCGACTTCTTAAGCACGCTGGATGATACCTTGGCAAATGCGCGGATTATCTTAGAGCAGCCGGCCCCTTTACGGGATTCAACAAACTGAACAATTCGACCACCAGATCCGGGCACAACAGTAAAAATAGTTCGATACAAACCAATCAAGGTTTCTGTCAACTCTGGAGATACCGCTTTACCACTCTCGCTCACTTGTGGGATTGCAAGCGAACGTCCCGTTGCTTCTGACTGCTCAAGATCAAACCGCTCAAGTGCTTCGTATATTTTAGTCATCTCAAGGCGACCTCCTCGCTAGTGGTTCTCGAGCGGCTATAAACGCGCTGATGCATTGGGTCTAGATTTGAAGATTCCATTTCAGGAAAAAAAAGTATTCCACCAATTTGAATTTCATCCATATTGAAAACATGGGGATTGTGACGCTTGAGCCATATAAGGACTTGCGCGTTATAAAAGCCGTAGGTGTCGAGGCAAAGCTTCGATACGGTGTCCCCCTTTTTGACAATTTTTTTCTGGGATGATGAGTGCTTAGCGGTTATGTACCCCCCAGGCAATAAGGAGAATAAGGGTTCTGCCTTTGGCCCTAAATTCTGTTCTTCAGCCACACTTGCTGTTGACGGCTCTCTCGAAACGTCCGCCAAGTGAATTGAATGAAAGGGTTCTCCAGGTTGTGGTTGTAAAGTTTCAGCAGAATGTTCGGTTGAGTCAGGGGCGTCGGAGAGGAGTATCGTCTGTGCATTATGCATGAGAAGCGGATTTCCATCCTCAATCTGCGCCACGACCTCTTTGTTTGAATAATGAGTCCTGTCATCACCAATGAGCGGTTGCTGATGAGACCCTGGGTCGATTTTGATACGAACCTGTTCTCCAATCGTTTCGTTGGGGTGATGGGGGGAGAAGGAGACATAGGAGGCAACCAATAAAACAGCCAGTAAGAGAATTAGCGTGCCGACCGCAACCTCCCGGAACTGAAGCTGACCGGAAAAACGTTTCCCCTCATATTCGGCTATCACCTGCTTGACAAGTTTCAAAGAGACAGGTTTTTCCTGCAGGCCATAGCCAGCAACCAGGGAATTCTCACTAAGAATATTGATGACTCTTGGAATACCCTTCGAATGTTTGACAATCCGCCTGATCGCACTTGCCGTAAAGATCGGTCTCTGCTCCCGAGAAGACAATGACAGCCGATGGTAAAAGTAAGCAATACTCTCCTTTTTTGGCAAAGGCGTAATCAGAGCGCTATGGGCAATCCTTTGGCGGAGCTGTCTCAACTCGTAAAGATCAAGCTTCTTTTGTAATTCCGGTTGCCCGACGAGGACTATCTGAATGAGCTTGGCTTTTGTAGTTTCAAAGTTTGAGAGAACACAAAGTTTTCCCAGAGTTTCAATCGGCATATTTTGCGCTTCATCAACAATAAGAACGAGATTCTTGCCCTGACTCGCTTTTTCGAGCATAGCCCGATAAGCCATCCTCACCATCTTGCTTACTTTATGCCTTCCCGGGATTATCTCAGGGTCGATGCCCAGCTCGTGTAGCAAGGTTTCCATTAGTTCAGAAAAAGTTATTCTTGAATTGAAAATGAATATTGGCAGGATCTTATTTCGATCAGTTTTATGCAAAAAGGACCTCACAATAGTAGTTTTTCCGGTGCCGACCTCCCCTACAATAGAAACAAATCCCACACGCTCCTCTATGCCATAAATAATCGCCCCCAAAGCGTCTTTATGTTGCTGACTTAAATAGAGAAACTCTGGGTCAGGAGCCAGACGGAAGGGTTTTTTAATCAACTGATAGAAATTCAAATACATGCTTCAAATTCCTTTCGAGAAATACTGGCCAACACCGGCAACCCTAATTTATTTTCTACATCCTCAGGGACCTTAATGGTGCTATCAATATACTCACGGAAAAAAGCAAGGCCCAATCCGCCAGACAAACCAAGCAGCATTCCAAGCAATATATTCAAAGCTTTACGTGGCTTGATCGGAACAAGAGACATGGTTGGTGGCTGAACAATACTGACATTGGAAATTCGACCTGAGTCCAGCTCTTCAGAAATCTTTGCCCTTTGCAGGTGCTCCCGATATCGTTGATATTCGATATTTGCGATGTCTATTTCACGCTGGAAACCGTTTAGGCTTATTTCATGGCGAGACAACACCAACAGGTCTGCCTTGCGTTCTTTGAGTTGGTACTCAAGGATGTTCTGACGAGCATTCAGCGCCTGCAGTTGAGCCTGCTCATCCGCTAGCCTTAAATGCAATGCCTGGTAGTTGGTATCAACTCCATGAGTAATCTCAGTGAGCGCTACACTCTCCTGGCTTAGTTGATTTTCAGCCAGACGAATTTTGTCACGCAGGTCGATAAGAGCCCTGTCTGTATCTGGATAGCGTGCGGCTAAATCAGCCTCCTGAGCTAGAAGCTCAAAAATCCGATCCTTTATAGCCTCCACAGTCCTGTTTGGCAGACCGACAACACGATTGATTTCATGATTCGGTGAGCGCCCCTGAAGACTGCTCTTGATCGATTCAATTTCAGCACTAGAAGCACCGATCAAACTGACAACCTGATCAATTTCTATCTGGAGTAGATTGACCTGCTCCAGGACTATCCCCTTTTGACCTTCTATCGCGAACATTGAGTTCTGTTCTTGAAAATTCTTAAGTATTTCCTCTTTATGATTCAGGGCTACTCTTAAGTTATCAGCTCTTTGTTCAAAGAATTGAAGCGGGGCTTGTGCCCGATGCATTAAAATGTGCCGATCTAGATATTTACTTATCACGACATTCAGTATATCTCGAGCCAGTCCTGGACTCTCTGACCGGAAAGCAAGATTGATAATATAACTTTGTTTTTCTGCCACTACAGTCAGATTCTTCATCACTTTAGCAACAGCAATTTCACTCAGTGGCAGTGGTGACTTCAGACCAAGCTTAATCAACAGGTTCTTCCCAAAATTAATCAATTGAGAATCAGCATTTGATATCAATTCACTTTCCGGCGAATTCAGTATTGCAATCGGACCAAAATCATCTACTGCCTGTTCAACCAGAACTCTACTTTTAAGGGCTGCAACCTCTGAGTTAAGTTCACTTTCTCGATCAGACCTTACCGATGTTGTCGGACCAACCACAGAAGGGTCCACTGACACACTTTCACGTCCCAATTGAATAAAAAGCTTGGCATCTGACTGATAAATTCCAGGTGAGATCAATGTAAAGACCGTAACAAACGTAACAGTCGAAAAAAATATTACAAAAATATAGAGTTTGTGACGAAAAAGAATACTCAGAACGTTACGAAGACAATTTACTCCTTCATCCGGTATAGGTATTGGCTGAGAAACTTCTCGATTTGCTGGCAAATTATCATTTTCTCGCATTGTATTGCCCTCTCAACCAATTTGCTCACGTAGATATATCAGTAATTTTGCCATACCTCTAAAAACCAATAACCAAGCAATTGAGTTAATTGTCATTGTCATCCAAACGATAGTTAAATCCAACCCCAACACCTCTAAAAAGAATAAGATCTTGAATGTATTGTCTTACAAATTTATTCACTTTAGCGATTGATGATTTTGGAACATAAACAATATCTGAGGGCTGAAGAACATGGTCAGGATGAGAACCATTAACATGAATAACCTTTTGTAGATTAACTGGGATAGAAACTGGTTGGTTCTTTTTTCCCTTACGAATAATGATTGCACTTTCAGGCTCCGCTGTTTCCTTAAGCCCGCCAGAGTTAATCACAGCCTGAAGTGCGGACATGCGACCCGTCAAAGGCAAGACGCCAGGGTTCTCAACTTCTCCGCCGACGTAAATATTCTGGTTTGCTAGGGATACGACGATGACAGTAATTTCTGGAGATTTCAGTTTTGTGGAATAGCGTTGAGTCAGGTGTTTATCCAGGCCAGCAGGCGTCATGCCGGCAGCGAAAACTTCATCAACCATCTGTAAAGATATTTTTCCATCTGGGCGTATGCTTTGCTGGGAATCCAGTTCCGGCCAGAGTCTGAACTTCACATCAAGCACATCGCCAGGCCCGAGTACAACCAACGGTACCATCGGAGCGATAGCTTCCTGGAGATCCACATTGGAAGAAGAGATCTTTAAGGTTGGAGAGCAGGCAGTAACAAATACGACACACGATACAATTACTAATTTGATGATCAACATTGCACCCTCCTGTTGAGTCGCGGTCTGCCACGGTTTTAGTTAGTGCTTGCCATATTAAAAAACCAAATCAAAAGCCACGATAACTATGCACTGTCTATTGGAGAAATCTTGAACTTTCCATCGAACCTGATTGCAACACCTTCACGCTCTGTTCTAAGGACTTTCCCTTCAACCTCGATCACCGAATAACGCTCAGATTCCGCCCCACAGGAGGTGTTGAAATCCAGGATTATTCGGAGATCAACCAACGAATCCAGCGAAAGGTCTTTCTGCCCGATAAAAAACCCTCCATAGCCTGACAGATCTCGTGACAGCAAACAGAGCTTTTCTGTTTGCCGCGCCGGATCAGTAGACATAATCATTGTCGGAATTTGCAGCCCGAATCGCTTGATGCCTCTTCTCTCTGAACCTGTCA
>JAAXQE010000284.1 GCA_012974425.1 Geopsychrobacter sp. | reverse complement strand
GGAACTAACCGGACAACGCTGGGTATTATTCACTTTCGTGGCCCGTTATCGGTCGGTCCGGGTTTTACTAATGATGAAAGAGGATTGCTCGAGAGCAAGTATTTGACCTACAGATCAAAATTCTCCCCCCAGTGCCCAGTTATATCCGACTCGGGGAGCCAAAAACTCAAAGGCCTACAGATTTTAAATCTGAAAGTCTTTTTTGCATCTGCAATGCTTATCTACCGGGCCGCCTGCGTGCAGATTGTGCCCGCAAGCCTGCTCAGGAGTTTTTCTGGACAACCGCCTGAATCCCCAGACTTTCCAGTTTCGCGGCCCCTGCCAAGGCGGCTTCATGACTTGAGAATTGCCCTGCAGTCAGCAGCGAGGTCGGCAACAGGACCCTGGCCTCTTCCAGCATCAGATCGGCACCGAGCGCGGCCAGTCGTTGCTTCTCCTTCAGCGCGCTATCCTGGCTGAAGTAGGATCCGGCATAGAGGCGATAACCGGCCCGGCCTCGCTTAAGGATAAAGCCTGCGGCATTTGCCGCGCGCAACTTGCGCAATTCCTCTTGTGCCGTTTGTTGATTCTGGTAGTCACCGGCATTCAAGCGGATGACCAGCCTTGGCTGCTTGGGTCCGACCGACACCAGTGGCTCCAGGCCGGCAATTTTGACCTTTTTCCTGGTTTCGGCTAACTCCGATGAAGCATACGCACCGATCTTCAGGGTGTACATCGAGCCTTCGACTGCACTTGCAACCCTGGCCGCCTGATTAACAGGCGAAGGCAAAGGCTTGTCGGCACTGCGTGCAACTGGCGACTGTGGAGCTCTTTGCGTTAACGCCAAGCCGGCGGCTACCCTGGGAGTTGTGGCCGGTATCTGGGCCGTAAGCGGCAGAGTAGAATTTACCGGATATGCCAATCGCTCGGTTTCTGCCGTCAGCTGCTCAGGCTGGCTGATGTTGACCAGAATATTCTTGCGCTCAAGCAGGACCCCGGCATCCTTCCAGAGCAAGGCCGCCGCATTGGCAAAATCTTCCAGCGCGTCAGTCTGGCTGTTGCGGGCGTAGATCAAATCATTCTCGGCATTCAGCAGGTCTTGCACCTTGGAGGCTTTGCGCGCCAGGCTCTTGCGATATTTTTCAAGACGCTGTTCCGCAATCTTGACCGACTTGTCGGCGACTTGCCGCTGAACCCGGGCCGACATTAATGACCGCATGTCTGCCTCAATATAATCACGCAGCTTCCATTCGGCAGCCGTCAGACGATTCTTCAATTGCCTGGTCCGCAGTTCACTGCGCTTATAATCGCTCTTGGCCACAGTGTTCCCCAGCGGTACGCTGAGTTGCAGCCCGGCCGACCACCACTGGCCCTTACCATCGCCGATCTGCTTCAGGCTGTCACTGAAATGGTCCTCGATCCCCCTGAAGCCGACACTGCCGTTGACCGAAAGATCCGGCCGCAACCTTCTCTTCGCCACTCGTTCTTGCAACTCACTGGCCTTGAGATCGAGACGCAACTGTTTCAGGGTGGATTGTTTTTCCAAAGCCAGACTGATCGCCTGCTCCGTAGTCTCCAAGGGCTCTTCCCCGGAGGGCGGATACGCGGGGATAAGGTTCGTTGTCCCCTGCACGCCGACCAGGTAACGCAGTTTTGCTTCCTGGTCCTTAACGCGCCGCTCAGCGTTGACCAAATCCTTCAGCCGCTGGCTGATAGCATATTCGGTGTTCGCCAATTCGACATCCTGCCGCTCTGCCGACCCATCCTGCTGCTTGAGTTTATCCAGCAGTTGCCTGGCAGAAGACAGAGCCATCTCTCGTGATTCCAGAACCTGCCGCAGGGTGTAGAGCCGATTATAGGCCTTGATGACCGAGTAAACCGTGTCGATAACTGAAAGCCGAAAGCGTTCCACGGAATCCTCATGGGCATTGGCGGCCAGGGCGATATTGAGCTCCATGGTCTCCCTGCCGAAATTCTTCAACAGGGGTTGGACAAAAGTGATGCCGGCCGAGGTGTACCAGTCGGTCCAGTCGGCGCCAGAAGGATCGGAGGCTGGCATTGTGTAGCCGGTCTGGGTCGAGGCGGAGAGGCTCCCGCCGCTCGGGAGATATTGGGTCAAGCTGAGATTGGCCGTGGTCCCTTTGGTGCCGTAAGTCTCGCTGGCATAAAAGTTCTGTCCATGATTTGCCGAGAGATTCAGGGCTGGATCGTAGATGCCGCGATTGCGCTGGACATCAGCTGCGGCCATGGATGAATCGAGGGCGTCGACCCGCAGGTCGAGGTTGTTGCGGATCGCCATCGCCATCGCTGTCTTCAGGGAGAGATTGACGGTCTCTGGAACCTCATTGCCATGGGCAGCGGAGACCGCGCCAAGGGACAACAAGCCGAAGAGTAGCCAAGAAATACCGCGGGACAGCGTCTGAATATTCATAATAATTACTTTTTAGAAAAAGCCCTCCCCGAAGGGAGGGCTAACTATCGATTAGAGCGCGTTGATCGCAGCAATCTCCGCAGGGGTCAGGTTGACCCTGCTGCCGAAGTGGTCGGAGGGAACATTGTCGCCAAACTTGCCCTGGCCATGACAGCCGGAACAGTTCTGACTGTAGACTCGAGCACCGTCGATGACCGGAGGCTCGATGAC
>JAAXQE010000133.1 GCA_012974425.1 Geopsychrobacter sp. | reverse complement strand
TCGCGAGGCATGGATCCCCGCCTTCGCGAGGATGACGGTCGATCGGTTATACTTTGCTTATTCGCCGCGCACAAATCGATAGCCCCGCCCGCGCACGGTTTGGAAATAAACCGGTCTGGCCGGGTCTTCCTCGAAGTATTTACGCAGCCGGACGATAAAATTGTCGAGGGTGCGGGTCTCGGTGTCGGGCGCCATGCCCCACACCGACTGCAGCAGGTCGCCGCGACTTATGACCTTCCCTTCGCGACTGAAAAAGAGTTGCAGCACTCTGACTTCAAGCTCGGTCAGTTCAATCTCTCCGGCAGCGGTTGTGGCGCGGCGCTCGGCCAGATCGACCCGGTTGGGGCCGAAATTGTAATCTGGAGCAGTCGTCTGCACCCTGCGGCTGCGGCGCAACAAGGCTTTGACCCGCAGCAGGAACTCTTTCAGGCTGAACGGCTTGGTCAGGTAGTCGTCGGCCCCTTCGCTCAGACCGGTGATCCGGTCATCCTCGCAACCGCGTGCCGTGAGCATCAATACCGGCAGGTCCGAACCCATTGCGCGTAGGCGTCGGCAGAGTTCGAAGCCATCGATCCCCGGCAGCATAATGTCCAGCACCAGCAGGGCAAACTCATGCGCAGTAAGTTCGACCTGGGCAGTCTCGGCGCTGCTGCAATGGGTGACCAGGTAGCCTTCCGCTTCGAGGTTGAAGATGATGCCCCCCGCGATGTTCGGTTCATCTTCGACCAGCAGGATTCGGATCTGGGCATCTCTCATGGCTTCTCCTCGCCGGCATGTTGGGTCAGAAGTGGCAGCCGCAGGTAGAAAGTGGTCCCTTTGCCAAGCCCCTCGCTCTTTAGCCAGACCTTGCCTTTGTGGCGGCGCAGAATCGAATGGACGATGAAGAGCCCGAGACCGCTGCCGCGGATGGTCTTGCCGGTCATCCGCACCCGGTAGAACATGCGGAAGACCTTTTTTTGCAGGCGTGGGTCGATCCCGCTCCCCTGGTCGGCGATGCTCAGGAGGGCAAAGTTTCCATCGCACTTGAGATCAACCTGGACCCGGGGAGGGCCATCGGCATAGAGAACCGCATTTTCGATCAGGTTGCGCAGCACCGTCTCGATCGCTTCACAATCGAAATTTACCTTCAGGCCCGGTTCCACCTGCCATTCGAGGCTCCCCTCCAGGGGGAAGGTTGCATAGGTCTCCTCCAGCCATTCTTCGAGTGCGGCTGAGAAATCCCCCGCTTCAAGGTTGCAACTGGTGTCGCGATGTTCCAGCTTGCTGGCGGTCAGCAGATTGTTGATCAGGTTCTTCAGCCGCTCGGTATCGCCCTGCATCCGCTCGACAAAAAGTCTGAGCTGTTGCGGGTCGGGCTGGCGCATCTCAATCGTGTCGAGATGAAGTTGCAGCGAGGCCAGCGGCGACTTCAGTTCATGGCTGACCTGGGCGATGAAGTTATGTTGGGCGCGGTAGAGTGACGCCTGGCGCCGCCAGTAGATGAAGATGACGTAGATCCCGATCAGGATCGCGACCAGCAGCACTATCCCTTCGGCCAGGATGAACCAGTCGGTCTTTAAGGGGAGTAATTCGGTCTGGTAGGCGGCGGCCAGTTCTTTGAGTTGCTGATGGCGACCCAAGAACCAGTAGATCCAGCCGACCAGCAACAGAATCCATAAGAGCTGGATGCCGATGAAGGTGATCAGGGGGTGAAAGATGCGGCGAAAGAGTTTCATGGCCTTTTTTAGCACCGCTTGGCTCTTTTTAACAAGTATGCTTTTACACAACTATTACAGTTGTTGTGGTTATTGCTCTGTTAGGATGTGCGCTGATAAAATAGTGCATAAGGAGCGGTGATGAGCATGAGTTTAACGATTGGACGACATAGCGCAAGATTTCCGGTGATTCAGGGTGGCATGGGGGTGCGGATCTCCGCGCATCGGCTGGCCGGGCATGTTGCCAAGGCTGGAGGCATCGGCCTGGTTGCTGCGGCTGGTCTGGCGCTGAATAGCGGCCTGTTTAACGGCAAGAATTTTTACGCGGCTGATCGCGAAGCCTTGCAGATTGAGCTGGCCAAGGCCCGCGAGATCGCGCCCGAGGGTGTGATCGGGGTCAACTGCATGGTCGCTGTCAGTAACTATGATGAAGCTATCCTCGCCTCCTGTGAAGCGGGAGCACAGCTGATTGTCAGTGGGGCTGGCCTGCCGCTCAATCTGCCCGGACTGACCGTCGATTATCCCGAGGTGGCGCTGGTGCCGATTGTCTCATCGGTTAAGGCGGCGCAGTTGATCGCGCGTAAGTGGCATAAGGGTTTCAACCGGCTGCCAGATGCCATTGTGGTCGAAGATCCTGATACCGCCGGCGGCCATCTCGGCGAAAAGCCGGAGAATATCGGGGTCGGCAACTATGATCAATATGCCACCGTCCGCGAGGTCAAGAAATATTTTCAGGAGCAGTGGAATCTGGATATCCCGGTGATTGCCGCTGGTGGTGTCTGGGATCGCGCTGACCTGCAGTATGCTCTGGCTCAGGGCGCCGATGGCGTGCAGATGGCCAGCCGCTTTGTCTGCACCGAAGAGTGCGATGCCGAAGATGCCTTCAAGCAGGCTTACCTCAAATGCAAGCAGGAGGATATCGGTCTGGTCATGAGTCCGGCAGGCCTTCCCGGGCGCGCTCTGATCGGAAATGTTGACGCCGTGCGCCAGCATGACCTCGAGAATCATTTGCGCTGTCCACTGAATTGCCTGAAGAAATGCACCTATAAGGATTGTCAGGAACGGTTCTGTATTGTTACCGCCCTCGACCGCGCTCAGCGTGGGGATGTCGATACCGGCCTGATCTTCTGCGGTACCAACGCCTGGAAGGCGGAGCGGATTGAGACCGTCGCGGACATCTTTGCCGAACTTTTCCCGCAGGCCGAACCTGGGGCGGGCTGAGCCTCTCCGTTTTTAAATTTTTTTCTCAGTAAGAGCGGCAGCCGGTCCCCCGGCTGCCGTTTTTTTTTCATTGGTGCTGCCACCCGCGATGGCGCGCGGCTATTTTCACCTAAGATGCCGGTCTGTTTTTATAAAAAATAATCTTGACAAGATTGTTTCCAGTCTCTATCTTGATAACCGTTATCAAAATCAACTTCAAAAGGGAGTATCGTTTCATGTCAAATTTCTTGGGAAAATCTATCTTTGTTCTGCTGCTGTTCGCTCTAGTGCTGCCCGCTGTAAGCTTTGCTGATGAGCTGGTTATCTATTCGGCGCGCAAGGAGCACCTGATCCAGCCGCTGGTTGATGCCTATACTACCGAGACTGGCACCAAAATCAGTTTCGTGACCGACAAGGCAGGACCCTTGCTGCAGAGGCTGAAGGCCGAAGGCAAGAACACTCACGCCGACCTGTTGGTGACTGTCGATGCCGGAAATCTCTGGCACGCTGCAAACGAAGGGGTGTTGCAGCCGGTTTCATCCGCAGTGCTCGAAAAGAATGTCCCGGCGCATCTGCGTGATCCTGCCGGGAACTGGTTCGGCCTGTCCGAGCGTGCACGGACCATTGTTTACAGCACCGACCGGGTTAAATCCGCCGATTTGAGCAGCTATGCGGCCCTGGGTGAAAAGCAGTGGCAGAACCGTTTGCTGCTGCGGACTTCGAAGAAGGTCTATAACCAGTCGTTGGTCGCCATGTTGATTGCTCAGCATGGAGAGAAGCAGACTGAAGCGATCGTTGAATCCTGGGTTGGCAACCTGGCCGCCGCGCCTTTCTCCAACGATACCAAGGTGATGGAAGCAATTCTGGCTGGTCAGGGTGATGTGGGTATCGTCAACACCTACTACTTCGGTCGCCTGCAGAAGAAGAATCCTGGCCTGAAGCTGGCGCTTTTCTGGCCCGGCGCGCAGAGCGGTGGTGTGCATGTCAATGTTTCCGGTGCCGGAGTAACCCGTTACGCTAAGAATCCGGCGGGCGCGATCAAGTTCCTGGAATGGCTCTCTTCCGAGAAGGCCCAGAACCTGTTTGCCGATGCCAACATGGAGTACCCGGTCAATCCGCGCGTCACCGCGCATGAGGCGGTGACCGCCTGGGGAAGTTTCTCACCCAGCACCCAGAACCTTGCCGATGCCGGTCGCCTGCAGTCTGATGCCGTCATGTTGATGGATCGCGCCGGGTACCGCTGAGTCGATGCCGACTCTTCCTGCTGAAAATGCCGGAGCCCTGCTACAGGGCTCCGGCCGTCGTTTAAGCTGGCCGAGTGGTTGGCAGTGGCTGACCCTGCTGATCGCACTGCTAGTCCTGATGCCGCTCTCGGTCCTGTTTCTGGCCTGGCTGGAACCGGCCTGGGATATCTGGCGGCACCTGCAGCAGACCTTGTTGGGCCTGCTGTTACTCAATACCTTCAAGCTGGTTGTCGGCGTTTCGGCAGGAACCCTGTTGCTGGGAGTCGGGCTGGCCTGGCTGACCGGCGCCTGCGATTTTCCGGGGCGGCGGCATTTCTCATGGACCCTACTGCTACCGCTGGCGATGCCGACCTATGTGTTGGCCTTTGTCTTTCTTGCCCTGTTCGATTTCTCCGGCCCCGTCCAGACCCAGTTGCGTCTCTGGTTTGGTCAGGGATTCAGGCTCCCCGATATGCGCAGTGCGGGCGGGGTGGTGCTGGTGATGTCGTTGGCCCTCTATCCTTATGTCTATCTGCTGACGCGCAACGCCTTTCGTACTCAGGGGAAGCGTGCCCTGGAGGCCGCCCAGAGTCTGGGTTGCTCGCCGACGGTCGGCTTTTTTCGGGTGGTCCTGCCGATGGCCCGTCCCTGGATCGCCGGAGGGACCGCTCTGGTTCTGATGGAGGCGCTGGCCGATTTCGGCGCCGTCTCAATCTTCAACTACGACACCTTTACGACCGCAATCTACAAGGCCTGGTTCGGCTTCTTCTCGCTCCCGGCCGCTGCGCAACTTTCCTCCCTGCTGGTGGTTCTGGTCTTCGGCCTGATTGTCATGGAACAGCAACTGCGGAAGCGCATGCGTTTTGCCCAGAGCCGACTGGCGCCGCAGGCTGAACGTATCCAGTTGCATGGCTGGCATAAGTGGGGAGCGACTGCGGCATGTTCGCTGGTGCTGGGCATCGCTTTTGTGCTGCCGACCCTGCAACTGCTGCGCTGGACCCTTGAGGTCTATCATCAGGAGTTCAATCGGCGTTATCTCGATCTGCTCGGCCATTCACTGCTACTTGGACTCAGTGCGGCCCTCTTGATTGTCACGGTTGCGCTGCTGATCGCCTACTGTGGCCGGCGGCACAATGACCGCCTGACCGGCTCCTTGATCCGGGTTTCGACCCTGGGTTACGCCCTGCCGGGGACGGTGCTGGCCGTTGGTATTTTCATCCCCCTGGCCGGGCTGGATAATCTGTTGATCGATCTGGCCCGTTCGCTGTTTGAGATCGAAATGAAGCCCCTGTTGCAAGGCACCATCTTTGTGATGCTGCTCGCCTATCTGATCCGTTTCATGGCCGCCGGTTTCAAGCCGATCGACAGCGCCATGCACCGGGTAACACCTAATATCGACGAGGCCTCGCGCCTGATGGGCTTACGTGGTCTGCGCCTGCTCTGGCGGATTCACCTGCCGATGCTGCGTGGCGGCATCTTTACCGCTCTGACCCTGATCTTTGTCGACGTCATGAAAGAGATGCCGATCACCCTGATGACGCGTCCTTTCGGCTGGGACACCCTGGCGGTCAAGATCTATGAGCTGACATCCGAGGGAGAGTGGGAGCGGGCTGCACTTCCGGCACTGACCCTGTTGTTGAGCGGGATGATCCCGATTGTGTTGTTGATGCGCCAAACGGATGAAGACTAGGTTTAGGGGCACTCCTGTGTCCTGTTGAATCAATTAATGGGAGAAGTAAATGAGCGATGCAAGCAGTTCCATTCTTGACCTGCAACAGATCTCGCAGGCCTACGGCAGCCAGCTGGTGGTCAAGGACCTCTCCTTGACCCTTGAAGCGGGGGAGATCGGCTGCCTGCTCGGTGCCAGTGGCTGTGGCAAGACCACGGTGCTGCGGACGGTTGCCGGTTTTGAGCCGCTGTTGCAGGGGGAGATCAGAATTGCCGGCGAGATTGTGAGCCGCCCCGGTGAGATGTTGCCGCCGGCCAAGAGAAGGATCGGTATGGTCTTCCAGGACTATGCACTCTTTCCGCACCTGAGCGTCTTCGACAATGTGGCTTTCGGCTTGCGCGGCACCGGACGGGTCGAGCTGCTGCGGCGGACCAATGAGGCCCTCGAGCTGGTCGGGCTCTACGCCGAACATAAAAAATATCCGCATGAAATTTCGGGTGGGCAGCAGCAGCGAGTGGCCCTGGCGCGCGCGATTGCGCCCCGGCCTGCGCTGTTGTTGATGGATGAACCCTTCTCCAACCTGGATGTCAGTCTGCGAGAAAGGCTGTCGATGGAGGTGCGCGACATCCTCAAGGAGAATGGAACGACCTCGCTGTTTGTTACCCACAACCAGCATGAGGCATTTGCGGTCGCCGATCGGATCGGGGTGATGGCTGGTGGTGAGATTCTGCAGTGGGACAGCGCGCACAATCTCTATCATCAACCGGTCAGCCCGCAGGTTGCCAAGTTTGTCGGCGAAGGGGAGTTGATCGCCGGACAGATCAGCGGCAGGGGAGAGCTCACCACCGCGCTGGGGACTCTGTGCGGCGAGCTTAATGATGCGCGGCCGGTCGGGTCTGCGGTGCAATTATTGGTGCGGCCAGAGGATATCGTCCATGATGACGAGAGTTCGCTTAAGGCCGAGGTGTTGCGCCGCAGTTTTCGTGGCGCCAGTATCCTTTATCATCTCCTTCTGCAAAACGGCGATCGGGTCCAGGCCCTGGTTCCCAGCCACTGCGACCACCAACCGGGCGAGAAGATCGGCATTCAGCCAGATGTGCGCCATCTGGTGACCTTTCCGGTATACGTCTGAGGGCGCCGCGGTTTTGCCGGCGGTAAGAGGAAAACCGCTCCTCAATCCCCAATCCTGCTTGAGTTTCCTTACCAAGCTGGTGTATCTTCAGCGGATTATTAAAAATGATCCGTCCGCTAAAGTCGGGCAGGTCTGGAGGGGTAACTACCCATTGGAGATAGTATGAGTTCAGAAGAAGAGAAGTTTATTCCCAAGTGGATCGCCTGGGAGTCTACCCAACGCTGCAACCTTAACTGTGTGCACTGTCGTTGTTCTTCAGATATGAGCGCGTCAGCTGGCGACTTCAATACGGCCGAAGCCTTCAAGCTGATTGACGATATCTGTGAGGTGAGTAAGCCGGTCATGGTTCTGTCGGGCGGCGAGCCTCTGATGCGTGAAGATATCTTCGAGATCGCCGAGTACGGCACCGGCAAAGGGTTGCGCATGTGTATGGCGACCAACGGGACGTTGATTACTGACGAAGTCTGTCAGAAGATGATCAAGGCCGATATCAAGATGGTCTCGCTCTCCCTCGACGGTTCGACCGCAGCGATCCATGATGACTTCCGCAGCAGTGAAGGTGCCTTCGCCGGGACCCTCCGTGGCGCCGAGACCCTCAAGCGCAACGGCATCAAGTTCCTGGTCAACTCCTCCTTTACCAAGCGCAATCAGCACGATATCGGCGACTGTTTTAAGCTGGCCAAGAGTATCGGCGCGACCGCCTGGTACATGTTCATGATCGTCCCGACCGGTCGCGGCGAGGAGATCATGAACGAACTGGTCTCCAAAGACGATTACGAAGAGATTCTCTCCTGGCACTACGAGCAGGAGAAAAATGAAAATGAGATCCTGATGCGGCCGACCTGCGCCCCTCACTATTACCGGGTGGTACCGCAGATGGCCAAGGCCGAAGGCGTCGATTTCAAACGACGCAGCCTGACCTTCTCCACCGGCGGTGGCAAGGGCTGTATCGCCGCGCAGACGATCTGCCTGATCGATTGCTTCGGCAACCTTAAGCCCTGCTCCTACTTCCATTCTTCGGTCGGTAACGTCAAACAGGTTCCGTTCAAGGATCTCTGGTACAACAATAAAACCTTCAAAGAGCTGCGTGACTTCAAGAGTTACAAAGGGAAATGTGGCGAGTGCGAATTTATTAATGCCTGTGGTGGTTGCCGCGCCCGGGCCGATGCGGTCTACGGCGACTACATGGCCGAAGAACCCTTCTGTAATTACATACCCGGTCGTACCGCCAAGCGTCTGGCAGCCGAAGCCAAAGAGAACGCAGCGAAGTAAGTAACCGATTTCTTATTCTATATATTGACTTGAGGAGGTAGTAATTCATGTCCACCGAATACGATTTTATCAAAGCTTGTTGGGGTCAGCCCGTTGATCGTGTGCCTGTCTGGCTGATGCGTCAGGCCGGCCGTTACTTGCAGTGTTACAAGGATGTGCGCGCCAAGGGCGGCGGAACCTTTCTCGATCTGTGTAAAGATCCGGCGCGCGCCGCCGAGGTCACCATTCAGCCGATCGATATTCTC
>JAAXQE010000049.1 GCA_012974425.1 Geopsychrobacter sp. | reverse complement strand
GGCTGGAACTAAGCCATGCCGAAGGCCCAGAGCAGGCCAATCGCAACGAAGACCGCCGGTAACAGATTGCCGACCGGCAGGCGCTTGATCCCCATCAGGTCGATGGCGATGGCGACGATGAGCAGGCCGCCGACCGCATTCATTTCAACAATCACCGCTTCGGTCAGGATCGAACTGCTGAGTTCCGCCGCCAGGCTGATTCCGCCCTGATAGAGCGCCAGAGGGATAATCGAAAAGATCACGCCGATGCCGAGGGTCGAGGTCAGGGCGATGGCCGCGACACCGTCCAGCACCGCCTTGGCGTAGAGAATGGTCGGCTTGCCGCCCAGGCCATCCTGCAGGGCCCCCATGATCGCCATGGCTCCCACGCAAAACAGCAGGCTGGAGGTGACGAACCCCTCGGCGATCGTCCCCATCCCGGAGAACCGTTTCTGCAGCCCCAGACCGAAGGCCTCAAGCCGCCTCTCAATCCCCAGCAGTTCACCGATCAGGCCGCCTAAGATCAGGCTGCCGATGACCACCATCATCTGTTGGCTCTCAAGCGCCAGTTGCAGGCCGATCAGCAAGACGGCCAGACCCAGCCCGATCATCAGGGTCTGCCGCATGCGTGCGGAGAGATAGCGGCCCGCAAAGTGGCCGATAAGCGCGCCGGCGATAATGGTTGTAACGTTGACGATTGTGCCCTGCAATATCATGAGGTTATCGACCTGTGCAACGGGTGAAAGGGGGGAGTAAGGCATGTCGCGCACAATTCAGCGACTGCCGAGGATCTCCGGCAAGCAAGACGGCATCTTAGACCGCTTAATCCTTGGCAACAAGAGATTTGCGACCACCGCGCCAGGTCAGCGGATCATTTTGGCAGCGCCACCCGAATCTCGGTCACATCTCAAGCGGCAGGACATGCCAGGCAGGGAGCTGCTCAGGCGGTGGCTCGCTACCCGGCTGCAGGCTTTCATGAGAAAAGGCTTGGAGTGCCTCTGACAAGTCTGCTATAAGTTAATGAAACTACAGGGGGTAACAGCAAAATACCAAAAACCGGGCGCATGATAAGTAAAAATCATTCGCTCGGTTTTTTTTTGTTTGCAGAGGTTTTAGGGGGTGCACGGAGCATTTGCCACCCCTTACCCCTCTCGATTCCAGCGTTCTTTCACAATCGATCAACCGGACTCGTCACCGCCAGCCCCGGCCGGTTCAGCACGTGGGTGTAGATCATCGTCGTCGACACGTCGCTATGCCCCAGCAACTCCTGCACGGTACGGATATCCGAACCGCTCTCGAGCAGGTGGGTGGCGAAGCTGTGACGCAAGGTATGGGGAGTGGCGGTTTTGCTTAGGCCGCTCTCGCGCGCCGCCTGCTTGACTGCCCGCTGAACAGCGGATTCATCGAAGTGATGACGGCGGATTCTGCCGTTTTCCGGATCGACGCTAACCCGGGTAGCCGGAAAAACATACTGCCAGCGCCAGTCGCTCCCCGCACCCGGATACTTTTTCCGCAGTGCCGTTGGGAGCCAGACTTCACCATGGTCACGTTGCAGATCGGCGGTGTGAATCCGACGCGATTCGGCGATCTGGGCAACCAGCGGATCCCGGCAGATATCAGGCAATACCGTGACCCGATCCTTGCGCCCCTTGCCATCACGCACCAGAATCTGACCCTGATCGAAATCGATATCCTTGATCCGCAAGCGAGTCACTTCCATCAGGCGTAACCCGGCCCCGTAGAGCAGACCGCCGAACAAAGAAAAGGGCGGAGTCAGCATATTTAGCAGAGCCGTAACCTCAGCGCGGGAGAGTACCACGGGCACCTTGATCGGCTTTTTTGCCCGTGCGAAGTCGGAGAAGTCACCCAAGGGCCGCCCTTCCGCCTCTTGAAAGAGAAAGACCAGCGCGTTCAGCGCTTGTTTCTGGGTGTTGACCGCGACATTGTGTTCTTCAGCAAGGTAAGTCAGAAAGGCCTTAACCGAGATTGCATCCAGATCGGCGATCTTGCGGTGCGGATAGTAGGACAAAAACCTGCTCGCCCAGTCGCAGTAAGCGATGATAGTGCGTTTGGCATACAAACGGCCGATCAGGGTGCTCCGCAATTTTTCCATGGTCTGCTGATGTGTTTCAGATAATTCTTGCGCTGAACCTTTGCTCTTAATCACAACGTTTGCGGGTGATTCCCCGCCAGCCCAGGATATTTTCAGATGGTCGTGGAACAGATACCAGAGTGCCGTGCGTGCCTGGGTGTACCGCCAGCCTTTAACGCCCTGACTATCACGCAGATTGGCAAGAAAGGCTGAAACATGCTCAGGTTGGCATTTGTCCAGCGGCATTGGGTCAATAAATTTTATGAACTGGTGACACCAACTGACATGCCAATGGATATGCTGCGCCTCAGTGCGGTTTTTAATCAGACAGTTTTCGTAAGATTGCCAGAATTGCGGGTTGAGGGTGGTTCCCCCCATAGTGTTCGACATGACCCCCTCCAGAGACGAAGAATTAATGTTTAAAAGAAATGTGAAAATAAAGCATACTTATTTTATTGAGTTTTTCAACCGATAGTCTGGTTGCGGGTATATTCGATATTACGGTGCGGTTATATCCAATATCCGGTTGCGAATACATTCGATATCCGGTAACCGCCGAATCCCTGTT
>JAAXQE010000093.1 GCA_012974425.1 Geopsychrobacter sp. | reverse complement strand
TATATACCGTGGACGAGTACCAGGGGTTGGCCGAAAGCTATAAAGTCTATTCCAATCCGAAGATGAGTCTGATTTTCATTTTTACCAGATTCGAATGGTCACCAGAATCGCGATGGCCATCTATACCCCTTTACATGGCGCCCCTCATACCAATCGCAAACGATCCACAGAAAGACACGTTTTCATGCAACGGTTGAACACCCCTTGTCCCGGAACCCTCGAAGCCGGTTTCGCTCTATTTCACCAGCTCGCCGAATCTCTCGGCCATGCCGTGGATGCCCGTGACGCCTATACCTCGACCCACTCCGACCAGGTAGCCGAAATCTGCAGACTGCTGGTCATGGCCCTGGGGCTGCCCTCGCGCGCGCTCAATGTCATCCACCTCGCAGGCCACCTGCACGACATCGGGAAGATCGGGATTCCGGATGCCATTCTTCGCAAACAGGGTCCGCTGGATGAAGAGGAGAGCCGGTTGATGCGTCTGCACCCGGAGATCGGGGCACGCATTCTTAAACCGGTTCAGGGATTCAACGAGCCCGGCGGGGTTTCGGAGATTGTGCTGCATCACCATGAAAAGTTCGATGGGAGCGGTTACCCGAATCAACTCTATGGAGAAGCTATCCCCCTTGGAGCTAGGATCGCCGCCGTAGCCGACACCTATTCGGCCCTGGTTCAGGATCGGCCTTACCGGCCCGGACGAAGCCATGAGCTGGCGCTGTACGAGATCTATCGCCACTCAGGCAGTCAGTTCGACCCGCAGGTTGTTCAGGCCCTGCGCGAATGCGCCGCCAAGATCCTGCAACTGGAGCAGCCGCAGGCACCATCCCTCTTCGGCACAGACATCCAGCAAAGCGCCGCCGTGTGACTGCGGCCCTTCCTAGCCCAAGCGCCCTGGCAAGAAACTAATCCCGCGCGGGGCAAAGTTCGAGGGTTAAGCCTGAGTTAACGGACAACCGGATAGTTGCGCCTCGCCCAGTCAGAAATCCCATAACGCAGGTTGTAGATCTTCTTGAAACCCGCCTCAATCAGCAAACGCGCGGCGACGGTACTCCGATTGCCGGAGGCACAGTATATTAATATATCCCGATCGCGGTACTCTGCCAGTTGCGGCATATTCTGTTGCAGCGCCTGCACCGGCAGCAGATTTGCACCCTGAATATAGCCCTGCTGGAACTCGCCCTGGGTTCTGACATCCAGGATCAGCGGATTGGTGTTGCGTAAAATCTGCGCGGCCTGCTCGGCATTCAGCTCGGTGTAGGATGCGGCCGAATATTCGATGACCCTGATGGTTCCCGTGGCAGCTCCTGCGCTGAAACTATAGCTGCCGGGCTTCTTCATCTTGATATAGGCCTGCTCACCCTCAGCGACCGGAAAGATCTTCTCAATCTGCAGTTCGGGGATCGCAATGGCGAAGCGCTGCAAACCGGAGAACGCGGGTTGAATGTAGTCCCCGCGATAGATAACAAAATTATTCACCTCTCCCGGCACGATTGTCAGCAAGCGCAGGCCGCCAACAATCTCACCGGATATTTCCGACTTAGTGACCGCCTGAGCAACCGCACCCTGGACAAGACAGCAGCTCAACAACACTGCCAACAACAAGCTGATAGATTCTCTTTTCATAATCATCTCCGCATAGTTTAAGTTTCGATTATATATATTATTGAATAGATTCAACGTCAAGCTTTCCCCTGCCGACTGCTTTAAAAAACTTCCGCCGTCATCTACTTAAATGCACTCGAAATCTTACTTCCCTCAAAATAAACCCAGGAAATTGACGGAAAATACTTGTTAGCCATGCCCAATCACTGACATAAGACGCTGGACGAAATCGTCACCGGGGTGGGCAAGGCTAATGACCTGGTTGGCGAGATTGATGCGGCATCCAGAGAACAGGCGCAGGGGATTAACCAGGTCAATCAGTCCCTGGGACAGGTCGACAACGTGACCCAGCAAAGCACCGCCAATGCCGAGGAGTGCGCCGCCGCTGCCGAAGAGCTCGCGGGACAGGCGGCAACCCTGCAGCACTTGGTTGCTCGCCTCCAGATCGATGGCCAATCCCTTGCTGAGCCAGCTAAGCACGGCCAAGCGGCAGGAGTGGCAGACCTCAGTTGGGCGATGCTGCCCATGGCGAGGGGTTGAGCGCCCTGAACAATCGGGAGTTCGGGCCGCGTTTTCCAAGCCCAGGAGTCGAGAGACAAAGTAAGATACGCGGCTGGTAACTTCTGCAAGTTATCCCGGTGGGGAGAAATTCAAGTGATTGATTTCTCCCCACCGGGAAACCTCGATCCGCTTCTTTGCTGGTTGTGGCATTCGGCTATACTGGTCAGCTATTCGCGGGCCAGCAGATTAAGTTTTCTTCCGTCACGGCTGGTGAGATTCCACCATTGTTCTGGTGTGGCAAATGCAGTCCTCAGCCCTTTTTCCCGGCAACATTGCCAACCCTGACTGGCCCTTGCTGCTCCGGCCGCTTACCGATTTTATCCCGGTAATACTCCGCCATAATCTTAAAATCGGGCTCAATATCGCCACTCGGTTCAAACATACACTCGAAACCTATCAGTCTGCGGGGATAGTCGATATATCCCAGCGCAATCGGCACGCCGGCCGCCAAGGCGATTTGATAAAAGCCACCCTTCCATTGCTTTGTCAGACTCCGCGTCCCCTCTGGAGAGATCGCCAGCACAAATTGGTCGCGGCTCGCAAACGTCTCGATCACCTTCCGGGTAAAGCCGACACTCCCGCGCCGATCAACCGGAATGCCACCAAGCGCCCGCATGAGCGGACCGAGTGGTCCCTTAAACAGAGTATGTTTACCGACCCAGTTGACACGCAATCCACTCGCCCACATCGCCAGGAGCCCAAGCGGAAAATCCCAGTTACTGGTATGCGGTGCCCCGACCAGCACATACTTGTCCCGTGGAGGAAGAGAGAAGGAGACCCGCCAGCCGATCAGTTTGAGTAGGGTTGTCGCGCTGGTTTTGATCATTTTAAGAATCTACTATCCATGAGGCTAAAGGGTCTAAGACTAAGGGGCCGCATCTACAGATTTCAATTTTATGAAAAGTGCCGACGCGACCCCGGTTTATTCTTCTTGTGGCATTCGGCAAGTGTCGACCTGCCCAATCATAATTGGTAAAATCACTGTTGCAAATTAACCGCATTGAAAACTTGACCCGGTAGATTGTTGTTATCTAACCATAAGGGTCGGTTTATTCGGTGATTATTTGCTGATCGCGGCTGGCTTGGATTTGCCTACAATCGACATTGCGGTCGCGATCATGCCTGCCATATCCCCCATATTGGACGGGATCAGCATGGTGTTGCTCTCCTTGGCCAGTTTGCCGAACTCCTTAACATATTGCTCTGCAACCCGCAGATTGGCAGCCATTTCCCCGCCCTCGGCGTTCAGGGCCTCAGCGACCTTCTTAACGCCTTCGGCGGTTGCGGTGGCAAGCAGTTCAATCTCCTGGGCCTTACCTTTTGCCTCGTTGACCTGTTTGGTCATTTCGCCTTCAGAGATGGCAATCGCTTCATCCTTAAGACCCTTGGCGCGGTTAACCCGTGAATCACGGTCGCCTTCAGAGGTCGCAATTGCGGCCCGTTTTTCGCGTACGGCCTTCATCTGCGATTCCATCGCCTGCATAACGCTTTGCGGCGGAGTCAGATCCTTGATCTCGTAGCGCAGAACCTTTACCCCCCAATTGGTCGCAGCCGCGTCGATGGCGGCAACAATCTGTTGATTCAGGGCGTCGCGCTCTTCAAAGGTTTTATCCAATTCGATTTTGCCGATTACCGAGCGCAAAGAGGTTTGAGCTAACTGAGCTGCTGCGAGTTCATAATTATCGATGCCATAGGCAGATTTTTTACTATCCATGACCTGCATATACAGCACCCCATCGACCGCGATGCTGATGTTATCCGCAGTGATACAGGTCTGGCTCTGGACATCGATCACAACCTCTTTTAAGGACCGTTTATAGGCGACGCGATCCAGAAAGGGGACCAGAATGTGAAACCCGGCCCCGAGGGTCTTGCTAAACTTCCCGAGTCTTTCGACAATGAACTCCATCCGTTGCGGGACAACGACGGCCGTTTTGACCAGAACAACAACGACAAAAACCGCCAAGACTGCAAAAATAATTAAACCTGGTGACAACATTTAAAACTCCTCTACATAATGGGTGAGAACAAGGGTTAAGCTCTATTATCCGTGCTACTTAGTACTGCGGTTTGACTATCAGGACAAGAGCGTTACCAGACTCCTGCCCCAGAACAACAACTCTTTGATCTTTGTCGATCGCAACCTCGGCCGTGGCTCGCCAGAATGTTCCGCCTAACTGGATTTCACCGTACCCGTCTTGAGGAATGGCTTTGGTCACCACGGCTTTTTGCCCGACTGTAGAAAATTCAGCATCAACCTCGATCTTGCTCTCCCCTTTAAAGGTCTTCAACCCGTAGCGCCGCAGGGTAAAAAGCAAAACCAAAGAGGAAACCACGAAGATGGTTATCTGGGTCGTAAGGGCTAATTCCGCAAGAAAAAAAACCGTAATGGCGACAATCCAACAGCCCGCCGCAAAGAAAACCAGGATGAAGCCAGGGACCATCATCTCGGCGACAAGGAACCCAACACCAATTAAAAACCAAATGAGATAAAGTGGAATGGGCAAAACAGACTCCTTTTAAGTTATTGGATTATTCAGCACAAATTTCGACAGTCTTCTATGGCCCAGCTGCGGTCTCAGGTAGGATTTTCGGTTATTTGCGGCTGATTTCCGGCCCAAACAAGGGAGCAGTTGGCGCTTGATTGTCTTAGATCGCTCGACCTGAAACCTACCAAATAAAAAAAACGTCTCGACCATAAAACCGAAAACGTCTTATCCAATCTGTCTGAATCTCCCCTCCATCATCCCCCAGCAAAGTTCCAAGACAAACCCACAAGCACAGCACTAAATACAAAGCATCAATGAAAGCTTGGTTTATCTGTTTTTTAGGGCAGCGGCATAGGCCTGTTTGGACCAGCCTGTGATCTTGGCACCGTTGATCATGGCAAATGGGACCCCACTGCGTCCGGTCAACTGATCCTTGCGCTTAGCCGCTTCAGCATCCTTTTCGATATCATACATACTGTATTCTATGCCCTGCTGGTCGAGATAGGCTTCGGCCTTTTTGCAGTAGGGGCACCAACTGGTGACGTACAGCTCAACCTGCTGCTTGGGGGGGTTGCTATAGGTTTTGCTGTCCGCAGCAAAACAACTGCCGGAAAACAGCAGCAGGATCAGGGTCAGTAACAAAATCGATTTTACAGGGTGCATTTATACTCTCCTTGAATTTCTAGCTATAGTCCCAGAGAACCAGATTCGCAATATAGACTGACAGCATTTTATAATCAAATTTATCGGGCGCTAATCTAGACCGAGCTAAATGGACCAGATCTTGCCAATCATCTCCTCCTGAGTTACGGATGCAAGCAGTCCGCCTTCGCTGAGAAAACCAAAAAAGGGAAAATGGACACTGCCCGTGACTTGGATCCTGCGCGTGATCATCATTGGCGGGTCTATTTCTTCGGCTGGCAGGTCCTGCTGGCGGAGCCACCTCTTTGCGTTACAGACTCCGTCCGCATCCAGAACCTGATTGAGGAAAGCCTAAAAAGTGTTCTCCCTGGAGAAAAGGTGCCTGCGATCATGGCCCCGGCTTGAGAAGCCATTCGGGTCAGCATGCCAACTTATTGCCGGCAACCAGGGATTTCCTGCTTAACTCAAATCCCCTATTTTTTCACTCTCGAAACAACAAAGGCTCATGCATCCGGCGAGAATGATCCTCAATTCAATTTCGCCGCGATGAAAGCTGTTGTCCAGGCGGCCTGAAAATTATACCCCCCTGTAATGCCGTCGATGTCCATGACTTCTCCGGCAAAATATAGATTTTCACACACCTTGCTCTGCATCGTATTGAAGTCGATGCTCTCCAGACTAACCCCGCCACAGGTCACAAACTCGTCCCTGAATTGGGTCCGCCCCTTTACCGAATAAACATCATTGGTCAGTACGCTTACCAGCCTGTTTAGCCCGATTTTCCCGAGTTCTCCCCACTTTTTGCTGGTCGGCAAGTCACTCTTCTCAAGCAAGTAACTCCATAATCTTTCGGGTAGAGAGTAGGGTCTGACGTTTGACAAAATCTTTCTGGGATGATCCGCCACAATACTTTTCAACAGCGCGACGACAACATCGTTGTTACGCACATGGCTCCAGTTTACCTGAACCTTAAATTCGTAGCCTTTTTCACTCAACAGCCGCGCACCAAGGGCCGATAGTTTTAAGATCGCCGGGCCACTCATGCCCCAATGTGTGATCAGCAGGGGCCCCTCGGATTTAAGCTTGGTCCCCTGGATGCTCACCAGGGCGTTTTCGACCACGATCCCCATCAGCTCGGCCACCGGTTCATCAGGCATCTTGAAGGTGAATAAGGAAGGAACAGGGTCTTCGATTTTGTGATTTAATTTTTCAAGCCACTCCAGGCCATTTCTCTGCGGAGAACCGCCGGAGGCAACGATGACCTTGTCAAAGGTTCGCGTTGGCCCCCCTCCGCCAAAGCCCAATTGCAGCCTGCCACCGACCTTCCTGATGGTCTTTATCCCTCTTTCCAGCTCAATTTGAATCTTTAATTTTCTGGTTTGCGCTAAAAAACAATCAATGATGCTTTGTGAATTTTGCGAGAGAGGGAAAACACAATTATCCTCCTGAATGACCAGGGGAACGTGCCGCGACTCAAACCACTGCATCGCATGTTGGTTATTGAAGATGCGAAAAGCTTTTTTTAAAGCGTTCCCTCCCCGGGGATAAGCCTTGGACAGTTCCTTTATGCTTGAGCAACCGTTGGTAATATTGCACCTGCCGCCACCAGATATTTTAACCTTGGCCAAAATATTTTTCGATTTTTCAAAAATGGTAACTTCGGCAGCTGGATAATTTTCCTTTGCGGTAATAGCCGCAAAGAAACCGGCCGCCCCACCACCAATTATGGCTATTTCCACCTTGATACCTCGTAAAGTTTGCCAACCACAGGGTCGGGTCAGAGTTTCGAAGATTTACCTGGGGTTGAATTTCAACCTGTCTATCAAATCGGCAAAGATAGCACAAAGTTTTTCGTCTATTAATTCCCCCTTGGATGTTCTGCTGATTTGTCGGACCTGCGTCCGTCTTGTCTTCTGAAAAGGTCTCTACTGTAGGCAGAAAAGCAACCCGCAACAGGAGGATGACACGATCAGAGTGAAAACCTTCGGAGAGCCGCTGGAGCCGTTTCGGACACGTAAGGAGTTGGATGAGCTGGAGGCCGGGTTAATCAGTTTATTGCTGAAAACGGGATTATGAAGGTTATTTCCGTCAGCGACAGTACCACCAACTAAGAAGGAGGGACCATCGGTCTGATCCGGGTGTTGGTTTACGAGGAGTGAAAACAACAGAGAAAACACACAGGGGTCTACCATCGAATTCTGTAGATGGCGGGACACCCCCCAAATTCTGACCCGACATATCTACCCTGCAGGCAGGATGGACCAAAAGGCCTGTACTAAATTTGGTTGACGAGGGCGACATTAGCCCCTACCATAGATCGAACGTTCGTTTTAGTGCCGTTATCATTACCAGCCTGCGCGGACGCTACCTATCCTCAAGCCGAACGATCATTCGCTCTAAACCCCAAAGGAGATCTCATGAATAGGAACTTTCGCCTGATCCGCCTGCTCGCCAGCCTCGTCTTGGTCCTGCTGCTTGCAGCGACCCCCGTCTTGGCTGTCCCGGCCCCCGATGACAGTGACGCCCTGGCCGGGCTGGCTGGGGCCACCGGCAAGGCCCTCTTCGACATCAACATCGGTGTGGCACCGAAGACCTTCGATGCGTCGATGGGCATGCTGGCCCTCTATCTCGATGTCATCAAGCAGACCCACGCTGGGCTGAAAAGCCAGGGTCTCACCCCCGACATCATCGTCGCCTTCCGCGGCTCTGCCGTCACCCTGGTCACCGACACGGCATCCGTTGCGGTAAAAGGGCTGATTACCGAACTGGCAGGCATGGGCATCAAGTTCGAGGCCTGCAACATCGCCACTAAGCTCACCGGCACTCCCAATGACTCCATCCTGCTTGAGATCAAGGTGGTCGGCAACACCTTCATCTCGGCTGTCGGTTACCAGGCCAAAGGCTACTCCCCCATCCTGATCCAATAGTCCGGAGCGACACAGAAGCAGTCCTGCCCCAGAACGAAACAATTCGAGCCCACCTCCGCGGAGATGGGCTCGAGTTGTTTCAGGATAATTATTCGAAGAATATCTTCTTGCGCTCGTTGCCCCGGGCCATGATGTGATCATGGCCGCACCCTTATCTTCCAAGCGTACTAGACGTGACATTTCCCCCACCCCGTTTAGCACTTCCCATAATTCTTCAGACTTTCGCCACTTGTCCAATGTCCAGG
>JAAXQE010000317.1 GCA_012974425.1 Geopsychrobacter sp. | reverse complement strand
GCTGAGGTTGCTGAGGTTGCTGAGGTTGCTGAGGTTGCTGAGGTTGCTGAGGTTGCTGAGGTTCAGCCCGAAGCTCAGGTCGATGTTGCTGTTGTTGAAGAGCAGCTCTCCAGTCTCAATGAATCAGACCTTGAAGATGTTGTCAGGAGGGTCGCTGGTCCGATAATCGAAAAGCTGGCCGCCCAAATGCTGGAGCAAGTGGTCTGGGAGGTTGTCCCCGATCTGGCTGAAAGCATGATCAAGGACGAAATTCGCAAAATCAAAGAAGGGGTGGCCTGAGCTTTTTTATGAGCTGAGGTCTCCTGTTTGAACTCCGGGGGGAGCAAGGCATCTGCTTTGTCTCCCCCCTTTGTCGTATCCATCTGCTACTGTTTCGTGCGGTTTGCAGGTGTTGAATCTATGATAGGAATAGTCAAGATGGAAAAGTTGCCCAAGGGGTACGAGCCCCAGCAAGTTGAGCAGAAATGGTATCAAACCTGGGAATCGAACGGATATTTCCGTGGCGATGAAAATTCGTCTGCAGATCCTTACTCGATTGTTATTCCGCCGCCGAACGTGACGGGTGTTCTGCATATGGGCCATGCCCTCAATAATACCCTGCAGGATGTTCTCTGCCGCTGGAAACGGATGACTGGTCATGCGGTGCTCTGGATGCCTGGGACAGACCATGCCGGGATTGCGACCCAGAACGTGGTTGAGAAGCAGTTGGCCGCTGAGGGCTGTGATCGGCATGAGCTTGGTCGCGAGAAATTTATCGAGCGGGTCTGGCAATGGCGTGAAGAATCTGGTGGGCAGATTATCAACCAGCTTAAATGCCTCGGCGCGTCCTGTGACTGGGAGCGTGAACGTTTCACGATGGACGAAGGCTTGTCGAAGGCGGTCCGTGAGGTGTTTGTTCGTCTGTTTGAGGATGGCTTAATCTATCGCGCCAATCGCCTGATCAACTGGTGTCCGCGTTGTCACACCGCCCTCTCCGATCTGGAAGTTGAGCACGAAGACAAGAAGGGCAGCCTCTGGCACCTGCGTTACCCGGTTGCCGGAACCGATCGGATTCTGGTTGTTGCAACCACCCGTCCTGAAACCATGCTGGGAGATACGGCAGTTGCCGTCCACCCCGAAGATGAACGCTATGCCGATCTGATTGGCAAGATGGTTAAGTTGCCCTTGACTGAGCGTGAGATCCCGATCATCGCCGATGATTATGTTGATCCTGAGTTTGGTTCGGGGGCGGTCAAGATCACTCCGGCCCACGACTTCAACGATTTTGAGATGGGTAAGCGGCATGAGCTCGAAGTGATCAACGTGCTCGATGAGTCGGGCAATATCAACGAAAACGGTGGCGCGTATCTCGGGCTCGAGCGTTACGCCGCGCGGACCAAGATCGTTGCCGACCTTGAAGCTTTGGACCTGCTCGAGCGGATTGACGATTATGCCAATTCGGTTGGCGAGTGCTACCGCTGTAAGACGATCATTGAACCCTATATGAGTAAGCAGTGGTATGTCTCGGTTGGTCCTCTGGCGGAAAAGGCGATCGAGGCGGTTGAGACTGGCAAGACCAAGATTTTGCCCGCGCAGTGGGAAAAGACCTACTTTGAGTGGATGAATAATATTCAGGATTGGTGTGTCAGTCGTCAGATCTGGTGGGGACATCGTATCCCGGCCTGGTTCTGTGATGATTGCGGCAAGATAACCGTTAGCCGTGAAGACGCCACCGCCTGTACCCATTGCGGGTCGAACTCCCTGCAGCAGGAGACCGATGTCCTGGATACCTGGTTCTCCTCGGCGCTCTGGCCGTTTTCGACCATGGGTTGGCCCGATAAGACCGTGGCGCTGGATAAATTTTATCCGACCTCCTGTCTGGTGACCGGTTTCGATATCCTCTTCTTCTGGGTCGCCAGAATGATGATGATGGGTCTCAAGTTCATGGATCAGGTCCCCTTTAAGGAGGTCTATATCCATGCCCTGGTGCGTGATGCTCAGGGGCAGAAGATGAGCAAGAGTAAGGGGAATGTCATCGACCCATTGACGGTTGTCGATGAGTATGGTGCCGATGCCTTCCGCTTTACCCTCACGGCCTTTGCTGCAATGGGCCGCGATATCAAACTCTCGACCGAGCGGATCGGTGGTTATCGTAATTTTGTCAATAAACTCTGGAACGCCAGTCGTTTTGCGCTGATGAACCTCGAGGATTTTGATCCTGCCTCAGCGAGCTTGAATGATTTTCAACTGAGTCTGGCGGATCAGTGGATTCTGGATCGTTTTAATCGGGCAGCGACCGAGGTTAATAACTGTCTCGAAAATTATAAATTTAACGATGCCGCGAGTACCCTCTACTCCTTTACCTGGCATGAGTTCTGTGACTGGTATGTTGAGTTGGCCAAGGAAGATCTCTATGGCGAGGATCCGGTGGCGAAGCGACGCGCCCAGACGGTCCTTTATGCGTTGCTTGAAAATCTGCTCCGTCTGCTGCATCCGATTATTCCCTTCGTAACCGAGGAGATCTGGCAGGTCCTGCCCGGAGAGCGTTCCGCAGTCACTATCATGCAGGCCGCATATCCGACCGGGATTGAGGCCCGGATTGAGCCTTCGGCTGTCGGGCGGATGGAACTCGTCATGGAGGTCGTGCGCGCAATCCGTAACATCCGTGGTGAGCTCGATGTTGCTCCGGGGCGCAAAATTGCGGTCAGCCTCGATTGTCGCAGCACTGAGTCGGTCGCGACCCTCACTGCCGGGCAGGCTTATATCCGTTCCTTGGCACGCGTAGAGACCCTGGATATCGGGGTCGGCATTGAGCGACCAGGTCAGTCATCGACCCAGGTGGCGGGTGATGTTGAAGTGTTGGTCCCACTCGCCGGCCTGATCGATCTGGCCGAAGAAGAGGGGCGACTCATCAAGGAGATCGCCAAGGTGCAGAAGGATCTGGACTTTTTCACCAAGAAACTCGGCAATGAGAAGTTTGTCGCCAATGCGCCGCCTCAGGTGCTCGAGAAGGACCGTGCAAAGCTTACAGGTGCTCAGGAGAAGATTGCGGTTTTACAGCAGGGCCTGGAGCGGATTCGCGGCTTCATGGCTGGTGAGTAAGTTTTATTAGAAATAACATATCTGCGCATTTTGGGGTTTTATTTTATTAGGATGTTTAGTATACAGTATACGGTTTAAGAAGCCGTATCGTTGTTGTGCCTGTTACGGGGAACGCAACCGGTTTAATCGTTCTTTTTACGCTGCGCTCCTCCTTTTGCGAAGGGATTATGCATATGGTCAGGAGGAAGAGGAACTGGCGTGGCCCGCCGGTAGTTAGACAAGGCTCGACTTCAGGAGGATGATAATGGGTATGAGTCGCCCGCATATCGCGCAGCGGTTGGTGAAGACATATTTGTCTTCTGTCAGCCATCATTCACTTTTTTGAGGGATTGAATTATGCATTTGATACAAAGCACTGTGGGAAGAAAGATTCTGATGGCGGTGACTGGCCTGCTTCTGGTCGGTTTTGTCACCATCCACCTGCTCGGCAACCTGTCTGTTTTCGCCGGGCCTGACGGCATCAATGCCTATGCGGTCAAACTTCACAGCCTGGGGGCTCTGGTCTGGGTCTTCCGCGCAGCCATTCTGGCCCTGTTTGTCGTACACATCACCTTCGGCGTGATGTTGTCGATGGAGAACAGTACTGCCACACCGAGCAACTATGCGATCAAGAGCCGGATGAAGACCACCTTCTCCAGCGAGTCGATGCTCTACACCGGGCTGATTCTGCTCGCCTTTTTGATCTACCACCTCCTGCACTTCACCGTACAGATCACCAATCCTGAGATTTCGGCAGGTACGCTGCCGCTTGATGCGGCGATGCGCCCCGATGTCTTCTCGATGATGGTTCTGAGCTTCCAGAAGGTCTTCATCTCGCTGGTTTACATTGTCGGAATGATCGCCCTGTTCCTGCATTTGAGCCACGGACTTTCAAGCTTTGTGCAGACCTTCGGTTTGAATAATGGCCCCAGCCTTGAAAAGGTTACCCTCGGCGGCAAGCTTGTCGCAGTTGGGTTCCTGTTGGCTTATGTCGCTATTCCTGTTCTTATCCTTGCTCGCTTTGTGAACATTTAGGGGGTTTATTGTGATTCTCGACGGAAAAACACCCACTGGTCCGATTGAAAAAACCTGGGATAAACATCGTTTCGACATGAAGCTGGTCAATCCCTCCAACAAACGTAAATTCAAGGTTCTGGTCGTCGGTACCGGTCTTGCCGGTGGTGCTGCAGCGGCATCTCTGGGCGAGCTTGGCTACAACGTAGAGGCCTTCTGCTACCAGGATAGCTCACGCCGCGCTCACTCCATCGCAGCTCAGGGTGGTATCAACGCAGCCAAGAACTATCCGAACGACGGTGACAGCATCTACCGCCTGTTCTATGACACCATCAAGGGCGGCGACTTCCGTGCCCGCGAGGCTGACGTTTGGCGTCTGGCTCAGGTGTCGAACAACATCATCGATCAGTGTGTCGCCCAGGGCGTGCCTTTTGCCCGTGACTACGCCGGTTACCTCGACAACCGCTCCTTCGGTGGTGCTCAGGTTTCCCGGACCTTCTATGCCCGTGGTCAGACTGGTCAGCAGCTGCTGCTCGGTGCTTACTCGGCCCTGTCGCGTCAGGTTAAAGCTGGTACCGTTAAGATGTACGAGCGCCACGAGATGGTCGATCTGGTTGTGGTTGATGGTGTCGCCAAGGGTATCACCTGCCGTGACATGATTACCGGTGAGCTCAAATCTTACTGGGGTGATGCGGTCTGTCTGGCAACCGGTGGTTACGTCAACGTCTTCTACCTGTCGACCAACGCCATGGGTTGCAGCGTGACCGCCGCCTGGAAAGCTGCTCAAAAGGGCGCTTTGTTTGCAAACCCCTGCTACACCCAGATCCACCCGACCTGTATTCCGCAGACCGGTGATCATCAGTCGAAGCTGACCCTGATGTCCGAGTCTCTGCGCAACGATGGTCGTTGCTGGGCGCCCAAGAATAAAGAGGATTGCGATAAGGCTCCGGGTGATATTCCAGAAGAGGATCGCGATTACTATCTGGAGCGGAAATACCCATCCTTCGGCAACCTGGCTCCGCGTGATATCGCTTCGCGTGCCGCCAAGGAGCAGTGTGATGACGAGCGCGGCGTCGGACCAGGCAAGCGCGGTGTTTACCTAGATTACGCTACAGCTATCGAGCGGGTCGGCGAGCACACCATCAAGGAGCGCTACGGCAATCTCTTCGAGATGTATGAGAAGATTACCGATGAGAACGCCTACAAGCGTCCGATGCGGATCTACCCTGCACCGCACTACTCGATGGGTGGTCTCTGGGTTGATTACAACCTGATGAGCAACATTCCGGGTCTGTTCGTACTGGGTGAGGCCAACTTCTCGGTTCACGGCGCCAACCGCCTCGGTGCTTCGGCCCTGATGCAAGGCCTGGCCGATGGTTACTTCGTCATCCCTTACACCATTGCCGGATATCTGGCGACGATTACTCCAGGTGTTGTCACTGACGAGCATCCGGCATTTAAAGAGTCGATAGAGCAGGTTCAGGCTCAGACCGACAAATTGCTCAACATCAAAGGCAAGAAGACTGTCAGCGAGTTCCACCGTGAGCTTGGTAAGGTCATGTGGGAAGATGTTGGGATGGCACGGAGCGAATCCAGCCTCAAGAATGCAATGCAGCGGATTCCAGAAATTCGTGACGAATTCTGGAAAAACGTCAATGTTACCGGGTCGAGCAACGAGACCAACCAGCAGCTTGAGAATGCCGGCCGCTTGGCAGACTTCCTCGAATTCGCTGAAGTATTCACTGCCGATGCACTGCATCGCGAAGAGTCTTGCGGTGGTCACTTCCGTACTGAGCACCAGACCGACGACGGTGAGGCGACGCGTGATGATGAGAACTTCGCCTATGTAGCAGCCTGGGAGTTTAAGGGCGCCGGTAAGGCCCCTGAACTGCACAAGGAACCGCTGAAGTTCGACAATGTAAAACTTGCCGTGAGGAGCTATAAATAATGGATCTTACACTTCACGTATGGCGCCAGAGTGGGCCTAAAGATAAAGGTAAGCTGGAGACCTATCCTGCTAAAGGGATCAGCCCTGACATGTCTTTCCTCGAGATGCTCGATGAAGTCAATGAAGAGCTGATCAAAACCGGCAAATCACCGATCGTCTTCGATCACGATTGCCGTGAGGGTATCTGTGGTATGTGTTCGCAGACCATCAACGGCAAGGCTCATGGTGGCCAGGATCGCACCACGGTTTGCCAATTGCACATGCGTTCCTTCAAGGACGGCGATGAGATCTTCATCGAGCCATGGCGTGCCCGTGCCTTCCCGGTCATCAAGGACCTGATCGTTGATCGTACCGCGCTTGATACCATCATGCAGGCCGGTGGCTACACATCTTGCCACACCGGTGGTGTGCCAGACGGTAACGCTCATCCGATCGGCAAGCCGGTCGCCGATTACGCGATGGACGCCGCCGAGTGTATCGGTTGTGGGGCTTGCGTAGCGGGTTGTCCTAACAGCTCGGCAATGCTCTTCACCAGCGCCAAGGTGGCCCAACTTGCGGTACTTCCGCAAGGCAAGCACGAAGCCATGGCTCGGGTTATGAACATGACCGATACCATGCAGGCCGCCGGGTTCGGTAACTGCACCAACCACCTTGAGTGCGAAGCCTCCTGTCCTAAAGGGGTTAGCGTCAAGTTCATCGCCAAGTTGAACCGCGAGTATATGAAGGCGCTTGTCAGCTGAACCATGAATAAGCTTTAAACTAAAAAAGGCGGGCCATTTCGGCCCGCCTTTTTTAATTGCCACGACACCCCAGGCGCATTGTTTTAAAAAATCCGGTTGAGGCTGTTCAATTTGGACAACCGCGGATAAACAGGTTATGTTTTGCTTGTTCAAAGTTTTTAACTTCTTTTGCCCTTAAACTGTTGACGGAGGTTTACCATGGTCCGATTGCGCGCGCTTTTTCTCTGTGTTCTGCTGATTTTTCTAGCCCTGCCGGCTTTCGCCGATGAAATGGTTTCGTTAAAGGTTGGCTATCAAAGCCTGGCTCCCAGCGGTACGCTTGCAGGCAACCAGAATGGTGTCGGCACCCAGATCGATGTCGAAGAGGATCTCAACTTTGACGATAACCAGGATCTGACCGCCGAGGTTGCCTTCCAGTTTGGTCGCTCCCGCCTGTCCCTCGGTTATCTACCGATAGACTTTGCCGGGAGCGGTAATTTCAATGGTACCTTCAACAACCAGGCATTCACAGTTGCCGATGCGGTACAGGCGAAGGTCAAACTGACCCTTTATGATGTCGGTTACACCCTTAACCTGCTCAATCTGGATGACCTGCCGATCAGGGTTCAATTAGGCCCTGAGTTGGCGGTCAAAGTCGTCGATGCCGAGGTTGATTTTAAGGCTTCTGGGTTAGGAGAAGCAATCGATGAGAGCGACAGTGCAACCGTGCCGATTCCGACCCTCGGTGCCCGGGCACGCCTGGGCCTGTCTGACTTTCTTGCCGTTGTCGCGCGCGTCGGCTACATGGAGTATGACGGCAACAGTTTCTTGGATGCCGAGGCCCAGGTTGAGTTTTCGCCGTTGCCGCTGGTCGGGATTTATGCCGGGTACCGGACATTTAGCCTGGAGATTGATGAGACCGATCTGACCGTTGATGTCGATTTCAGCGGGCCTTTTGTTGGTGCTCTGGTCCGCTTTTAGACCGGTTTGCGCTGCAGGAGAATGGTGCTGAACTCGCTGTGCATGCGATTTTCGAGTAGTTCGTAGCCCAGGTTTTGATAGCGGTTGCGGACGTCGAAATTATATTCCCAGAGGATGCCGGAGAGGAGCAGTTTGCCGCCGGGGCGGATTCTGCGTGCAAGATCGTCGGCCACCAGCAGGAGTATATCACCATAGATATTGGCGAGACCGATATCGAAGTTAGTCTCCTGTAACGCATCAAGGGTGCCGCAGCAGTGTACGATCTGAGAGTTCACCCGATTAAGGGAGCTGTTGCGCCGGCAGGATTCTATGGCATCCGGTTCAATGTCAACGCACCAGGCCTTACCGGCACCGAACAGCAGCGCCGCGATGCTGAGAATGCCGGTGCCGCTGCCGAGGTCGAGAACCCGATCGGTTTTTTTGAGTTCGAGCTGCTCGATAATTTCCAGGCAATTGCGGGTGGTTTCATGTTCTCCAGAGCCGAACGCGCCGCGCTCCATCCAGAGCGGGGTGCGTCCGGCCGGGACCTGCTCCTCGGGCGGCAGAACCGTAAGCCCTTGCCCGATCAACAGAGGTTGAAAGGCCCTCTTGTCACTCACTGCTCTCTCCTTTTTCAGGTAACACACAGATAGTCTGTGCCTTCGTTCATTCCTGGCGTATTACAAAAATCTCGAATCCGCTTGCGCACCCTGCTGCCGACACATACCAGAATAGGGGGATGCTCTGCCAGTATCTCCAGGTGTGAGATAA
>JAAXQE010000022.1 GCA_012974425.1 Geopsychrobacter sp. | reverse complement strand
CTAGCCTGCATGCATCCCCCCAGCCATCATGAACATGTTTAGATGTCGGTAAAGATTGTAGGCTCCCATCGAGGCGACGAGCAGACCCGCAATCCTAAACATCCAGATTCTTTTCGCATGTCCGATCAGGTGCGCCGCACTTCCGACCAAAAAGAGTGCCGGGAGTGTGCCCAGACCGAAGGCGAGCATTATCAGTCCCCCCTTCAAAGGATCGGCGCTCTGGCCAGCCGTCAGGATCATGGCGTAGAGAAAGCCGCAGGGCAGAAAGCCGAAGAGGAGACCGAGGGGCAACGCTGAGGCTGCTGCTGGTAGTTTGCGTAAGCCGCGCGTCGCCTTTGTCATGCTCTGGATCGGACCAGAAAATTCGAGGATTGAGAGGTTTAACCAGCTGAACAGGCCTGCGGTGCCAAGTCCGGCCAGAATCACCAGGATGTCGCTACCGAGGAGCAGATAGCGGGAGGCTCCGTGCAGCGCTTGCTTGTAGACCATTGCAGAACCGACCCAGCCGACCGCAAGACCGATCAGGCAATAGGTGATGGTGCGGCCCAGGTTGTAGAGCAGATGGAAGCTGAGGCCAGCACGGCGTCCGTCGCTTGATAGCCCGAGTGCTGTAACCAGCCCGCCACACATGCCGATACAATGGCCTGAGCCAAACAGGGCGGTGGTAAAGGCCAGGGTATAGAGTGGATCAAAATTCATCTTAATCTTCCAGGGTTAATGCTCAGAGTCTCTAAGCGCCTATCAATGACCGTATATTTTCGTTTACTCTTTGTCCGTTTGCTACTCGCGTGGTTCATCATCGTCGTCCTCAAGCATGCGGTATTTTGCGGCTTCGATGTCATCAAATTCCCCTTTTTTTACCGCGTAGATAAAGAAGAGCCAGACGCCTGTGCCGATGCAGAATGAAAGGAAGATCAGAAGCAGGATGGTGGTCATCATGGCGATGGAATCCTTTTTAGCCGGAGCGAATTAAGGAGTACCCCGATCGAACTGAGGGCCATGGCTGCGGCGCCATAGACCGGCAATAGGTTGCCGCTGGCAGCCAGCGGAATGGCAATCAGGTTATAGCTGAATGCCCAAAATAGATTCTGGCGGATGATCGACATAGATTTTTGCGCAGTGACTAGCGCCCAGGGCAACAGCAGCAGGTTGGGGCGGGTCAGGAGCAGGTCTGCCTGTTCCATCGCAATGTCGCTGCTGCCGACAATTGAACAGCTGACCGTGGCGGTGGCCAGGGCAGGTGCGTCGTTGATCCCATCACCCGTCATCAAAACCCTGTGGCCCATCTCCTTCAGGCGTTCTACCTCTTGGGTTTTTAACTCGGGAGTCAAGGGTGCCAGCCAGCGTTGAATGCCGAGATGTTTGGCGAGATTTTCAACACTGCCCGGCCGATCTCCGGAAAGGAGCAGGCAGGAATAACCCTGCTGGTCTAAGAAAGAGAGGGCCTCTGCCGCTTCATTGCGCGCGATATCCTGCAGGCTGATAGAACCCAGGTAGTGACCCTCCTTGGCGAAATGGACTTCACTGGTCGTGGTGTCTGCCTGGATTGCCGGAACGGGGATCCCCTGTTCCAACAGAAAATCGGCACTTCCGCCGATCAGTTGCTCTGCCTGAGCCAGCAGCCCTTTGCCGGGGATTTGCTGAATATTTTCAAGCTGAGGAGCGCTGAGCCCTCTCGTGCGGATTTCGCTGCAGATCCCCTCTGCCAGCGGATGTCGACTGCCCGTTTCGAGTTGCAGCGCACAGCGCAGCAATTCAGCTTGATCATTGACCGCCTTGATAGCGACCACCTGTGGGCGGCCTTCCGTCAGGGTTCCGGTCTTGTCAAAGGCGAGAATATCGAGGTTGGCGACTGCCTCTAAGGTATCGCCGCCGCGAAAGAGTACCCCCTCTTCAGCGGCACGTCCGGTCGCAACCATGACAGCGGTTGGAGTCGCCAGACCCAATGCGCAGGGACAGGCGACGACCATGACAGTGATGGCGTTGAGCAGTCCGTTCTGGTCGGCTCCCCAGTAGAGGAATGTCGCAACCGCAATACTGAGAACGCTCGGGATGAAGATGCCGGAAATCCGGTCGGCGAGATTCTGAATCGGTGCCTTGCGGATTTGAGCCTGTTCGACCATGCGGCCGATACGGGCGATAAAGGAATCGGCCGCCTTGGCTTCTACCTGAAGGCACAGGGTGCCGTTCAGGTTCTGGGTGCCGGCCTTCACTGAATCTCCTGTTTGCCGGAAAACGGGCAGCGATTCGCCGTTTACTGCGGCCTCGTCGACTTCAGAATCACCGCTAATGATCAACCCATCAACCGGAAAACGGTCGCCGGGTGCTATCAGAATATGGTCGCCAGGTTCGAGTAGGCGGCTATCGACTCGAGTTGATTGGCCATCAATCAGGCGGGTGGCGATGGGCGGTGAAAGCTGAAGCAGGCGATCCAACCCGGCCGAGGCGCGATGGCGCGCGCTGTTCTCGAAGAGGCGTCCGGCCAGGATCAGGGTGACGATCATCGCGGCTGTATCGAAATAGACTTCACGACCACTAACCAGGGCAAAGATGCTGTAGCCATAGGCGCTGAGTGAGCCGATGGCGATCAACAGATCCATATTCGGTGAGAAATTGCGTAGCGCGAACCAGGCTCCACGTAAGAACGGGAAGCCTGAATAGAAGACCACCGGGGTCGTGACCAGTGCCGCCAAGGTCTGGAGCAATTGTCGGGTTTGCGGGTCAATCCCTTTGAAATAGCCAGCATAGAGGGCGATGGAGAAGCCCATCAATTGCATCGAGAGAAAGACGGCAGTCCCGAATCTGAGCAGCAGGCTGCGGCGTTCGTTCTCCATCGAACTGCGCAGCTCATCCTGACTGTAGGGGCGGGGCAGGTAGCCTAAGCGCGACAGGATCCGGCAGAGATCTGCTATCTCGGCCAGATCTGCATCGAAGCGCAGGAGCAGGCGGTGAGTGGCGAAGTTGACCCGCGCCGCAAGAACCCCCGGAAGCTGCTGCATATACCTTTCGATCAGCCAGATGCAGCTGGCACAGCGGATGCCGTCGATAATCAGGCTGATTTCGGCTCCGGCGGGACTCGTACTGACAAAGTTGAGCAGATAGGTGGCATCGAATTGGGGGGGGTGAGTCTCCCTGATCGGCCCATGCTGAAGATCGGTGCGCGTATAGAACCTTTCGAGTCCCGCGCCGCGAATAATCAGCCAGGCCCCACGGCATCCCCGACAACAGAACCGAAACTCCTGGTCCGCAGCTACTTCAGTAACCAGCTCGGCAGTAGGGATCGGCAGGCCACAGTGAGCACAGCCTTGTTGTTCGGCCTTGGTCATCTTAGAGGTTCACCAGCAGTTGCCGGCTGACACGCGCACCCTGCTGCTCAAATTCTATGCGGGCCTGCAGACTGCCGCTGATTTGTTCGGGGAGTATGAGACGATAAACGCCTGATTCTGTTTCAGTTGGTTGCAGGCGAATCACCCGCTTCTTCTCACTCAGAAACAGGGTCAGTTCGCCAGTTGCCTGAGCTATCGGTTGGCCTGCACTGTCGGAGAGTTTGAAGACTAAGGTCTTCTTGTTGATTGCGGTCTCGAGTCGCCAGCCACGGCTGGCTGCAGCGCGTTCTTCGACACGGGTATTATTGTATTTAAGCCCCTTGCTGTAGTAGTTGAGGTCCGAAATCTGACTGCCGCGGGTCGCCGCCTGACGTGCCGACCAGATTGAGAAGAGCAAAAAGGCGCAGAGCAGAGTAATAATCAACAGAACATAGGGGCTTATGCGTTTCATGGGAGCCATATTACCTGCTTTGGTTTGGGGTGATTAGGGCGTTGCTCTCAGCCAGCTGGCGGCCATCGCTACTGCTGAGGATGAAGCGGACCCGACTTTCATGCCCGGTAAAAGGGGTGACAAGGACAAAATCGACTCTCTGATTCTGGCCGCCCGCAAGGACGATCTCCCGGCTAGGACCTTTTAATTGCAAATTCTGACCATCCGACTGGTATTTGGCGGTAAGCGAATACTCAGCCCTTGCTGTTGTACGGTTATTGATCCAGGCGTTGAAGAAACTGGCCTGGTTACCGTCGGCAAGGCGGCGACTCGCGACCTGTTGGGAGAGGGCGACCTTCAGGGTCGCCTCGGGGCGCATCTTTACTGAAAACAGCAGCAATATCAACAACCCAATGAAGCCTGTCGCCAGCAGCAGACTCTGTGGCTTGAACAGCGCCCGATAGCCTTTGCCAGCGTTGCCAAAATAATAACCGATCAGACCGGCCTGTTGCCGTTTGTGCATGACCTTACGGCAGGCATCCAGACAGCGCCCGCAGTTGATGCATTCGATCTGATAGCCCTGGCGAATATCGATCTGCATCGGGCAGCTGCGGACGCAGGCCCCACAATCTATACAGCGTGGCGCCTCAGAGTGCGGTAGTTGCAAGCTGAGGGTGCTGGTATCGATCAGGACGGTCTGGAAGCGGCCATAGGGGCAGAAATCACGGCAGATAATACGGCGCAAAAAAGCCAGGTCGAGATAAACGGCCGCTGCAACAATCAGCAGGGTGCCGACTGCCACCGGATGGAGTTGGCCGCTGAACAGCTGTCTGAAATAGGTGGCAGGTTCAATGAAGTACCAGAGCAGATTGCTGGCGACCAGTAAGGCCAGCAGGATGAAGAATAGCTGGAGTAGAAATCTGCGACCGCTCGCGCCTTGAATCTGGCTGTTGATTATTTTTAGTTTCAGCTTGCGCGCCGCCCATTCGGCAAGCTCACTCAGGGTTGTTTGCGGACAGGCCCAGCCGCACCAGACCCGGCCGAGGCTCAGGGTCGTCAGTAAGAAAAAGAGTACGAGCGCCAGGCTGAAGAAAAGGAAAAGGTAGAGTTCTTCGATCCTTAGGGTCGCACCAAAGAGATGCAGGCTTAAGGATGGGATATCGATACGCAGGAGGCCGACAGCGTCGATCCTTCCCCAGGGAAGCAGCAGGATCAACAGGCTGATCGCCCATTGAAAGCTGCGTCGCCAGGGCCCGAGTAATCGTTTTTTTTGCATTGTCACCAAAAAGTGAAAGGGGGGGGGAGCATGGCTCCCCCCGGAGTAGCTCTATTTCGCCATCTGTTGTTGGTGGATCTCCATCTTCTGCTCAAACTCCTGATGAGAACTCCAGCCACTCAACAGGAAATAAGCCATGAAGATCACCCCCCAGATGATCAGACCGTAAAACAGGACATTGAAGTAGACCGGGGGCGGTTGGTGGCTGTCCTTAATTCCATCGGCGTGCTCGTCAGTCTGCTGATCTATATTGATCATAAGAATCCCTTATTGAAAAGCCTGTTGCTGCACAACTCAGTCATCATCCAGCATACGGTACTTGGCGGTTTCGTTCTTGTCGCGGTTTTTGCGGCTGTAGGTTCGCATAACGATCCCGACAAAGATCACGAAGAGACCGAAGGTGACGCCAAGATAGAGGGTAGCAGCCAGGTCCATCACTGTTTATGCCCCTCTTCCTCATCGTAATACTTGAGGAAAGTGACGACTTGCCAGACCTTGTCAGAGCCGAGACTGTTAAAGGCCGGCATCCCGCCATCGGGAATACCGTTAAAGATGATACGGAAAAGCTCTTCATCTTCATAATTGGAACCAACCAACTCCGGCCCGATGTCGCCCTCGCGGTGCTTGCCATGGCAGGCCGCGCAGTTATTTTCGTATATTATTTCCCACGCTTCCATCTTGGCGTGAGTGGCCCCGGCAAACGGATTGCTAATCTCACCGACAATGGTCGTTTCTGCTGCCTTGCGCCAGGGGATATCGCTACCAAGTTTCTGCAGGTAGGCAACAATGGCGTCCATCTCATTCTTGTCGGCCAGGGCGCTGATCTGTCCCGCCGTATAGGGGAAGTCCAGAACCTCCATTTTGCGCTGGATCATCTTTGGATCGAGGGGGTTCTCCCGGTACCAGGCATAGTCCGGCATATTCGATCTCGGGATCATGGAACGTGGCGAATCCATGTGCTTGTAGTGCCAGGCGTCGGGATACTTGCCCCCCAGGCGCGCCAGGTCCGGGCCGGTCCGCTTGGAGCCCCAGAGGAAGGGGCGATCGTAGACGAATTCCCCAGATTTTGAATACTCACCGTAGCGCAACACTTCGCTGACCAACGGGCGTACGGTCTGGGTGTGGCAGTTGTTGCATCCCTCGCGGATGTAGAGATCACGCCCTTGCTGTTGTAACGGGGTGTAGGGCATGACGCTGGCGATCTTGTCGGCGTCGGTATTAACCGACATGAAGGGCACAATCATGGTGACAGTGGTTCCTACCATAATGGCCGCGGTGGCCAGGATCAGCAGAAGGATAGGTCTCTTTTCCCACATGGCTTAGGCCCTCCCTTCAGAGCTAGCGGTCAGGGGCGCGGTTTTTTCGCCGCTACGCACAGTCTTGAAGAGATTGTAGATGAAAACGAGGACGCCCAGCGTGAATACCGCGCCGCCTGTGGTGCGAGCCCACCAGTAGGGATACATCTCGACCATGGTCTCCATGAAGGTGTAGGTCAGGCTGCCGTCAGAGTTCATGGCATTCCACATGCCCGCTTGCAGCACGCCGGCAACCCAGAGTGAAATCGACCAGATCAGTTGCCCGCTCAGTGTCAGCCAGAAGTGCAGGTTTGCCAGGGGGATGCTGTAGAGTTCCTTGCCGTAAATTCTCGGGACCAGGAAATAGATCGACGCAAAACAGACCATCGAGACCCAGCCCATGGTGCCCATGTGGATGTGGGCCGGAACCCAGTCGGTGAAGTGGATAAAGGCCGAAAAGGAACGGATCGCCTGCATCGGACCCTGCAGGGTCTGCAGGCCGTAGAAGGTGATGCCCAGGATCAGGAACTTGACCAGATAGTTTTCGCGCATCTGGTGCCACTCTCCCTTCATCGACAGATAGCCGTTGATCACCGAGCCCCATGAGGGCGCAATCAGCATCACCGAGAAGGCCATGGCCAGGGTTTGAATCCAGTCCGGAACCGGGGTCCAGAGCAGGTGATGAGCGCCGGTCCAGAGGTACATGAAGATCAGCGACCAGAAGGAGATGATCGAAATCTTGTGGCTGTAGATCGGTACTCCGGTCGATTTGGGCAGGAAATAGTAGAACATCGCCAGGGGAGGCGCCGTCAGGACCATGGCTACGGCGTTGTGCCCGAACCACCACTGGACGTTGGCGTCGTTGGTCCCGGCAAAGGCCGAATAGGATTTGAATAGCGAGACTGGAACAGCCGCCGAGTTGACCAAAAAGAGGATCGCCACGCCGACAATCGCAGCCATCATGTACCAGAGCGAGATATACATCTGCTCCTCTTTACGCTTGATGATGGTCATGATGATGTTGATCGCAAAGCTAACCCAGAGGATGACGATCATCAGGTCGATCGGCCACTCCATCTCATGATATTCCTTGCTGGTGGTAAAGCCCAGAAGCAGGGTTAAGGCCGCCGCGCTGATCGTTGCGTTGAAAAACCAGAGCTGAAATCTCGCCAGTTTGTCGCTCCAGAGACGAACCTTGCAGAGTCGCTGAACGATGTAGAAGAAGGTCGCAAAGATGACCCCGACGCCCCATCCGTAAATGCCGGCATTGGTATGGATCGGCCGCAGGCGACCGAAGGTGAGGTAGGGCGGAAAGTTCATCTCCGGATTCGTCATCTGAATCGACACGATAACTCCGACCAGGACTGCAACCAGCCCCCAGAGCACACTCCAGTGTACGAAACTTTTGACAATCTCCGTGTTGTACTGTGGCTTCTCCATAGAGTCTCCTTGTTGATTTAACCTTGAAGTCGGGATCTGTAAATCCAGGGAATTGTAGTATATAAGAGGCAAATGTCAATGAGAGGGGCAAAAAAGATGACCTTCCGGGTAATGATTCTAGGGTCCCGAATCTGAACTGTCAAATAAAAAATACTGTACACTGTGTACCGAATTAAATGGAATGAAGAGAATGTTCTGTAACTTCATGAAAAAATGGGATAAAAGACTGGTATGAGTCTTTCGCGAAAACTCTTTATTTATACCAGTGCTGTGCTGCTCATGCTGCTGCTGGTAACTTTCTGGCTTTTAGAGAAGCGTCAAGCGGTTTTATGGCTGGAGCATTTGCAGGCCCAGCATCTGGCTGCTGCTCGTTTTGCTACCCCTGAAATTTTAAAGCATTTTCGCGGGGACTTTACCCGTTTGTCGCCGCGGAAACAGGGCGAAATGGTTCATCTGCTCGGGTTTAGTCACGATTTGATCGGGTTCTCGCTGTACTCTGACAGCGGTCGGGCTCTTTTTGCCTCTGATATCTTCCCGGGCTTCACAACGCAGGATTTGCCGACCGATACGCTCTTTGAGACCGAGGATCAGGATCTGGCCTATCGGATAGCCCCGGATGCGCAGGGTCGCCGCGTGCTCGATGTCGTTGTGCCAGCGTTCAGCCCGGCTGGTTCACGCTTGTTAAGCGTACGCTTCTATTATTCATTCAGAACCGTCGATCAACGCCTGGCAGAAATGCATCAAGACTTTTTGAGCATCGCGATTGGCGCAGCTCTGGTCTCGATATTCCTGGCCGCCCTTGGGGCCAGGCGCCTGACCCGGCCTATTCAGCAACTGATCGATGGCGCCAGGGCGATTACCCGCGGCGAACTTGAAACCCGTATTCCGATGCGTGGGGCCGATGGTGGGGCCGATGAATTGACGGTTCTGGCCGGAGTCTTTAATGAGATGGCTGGCAGTTTGAATGCCAGCCGGGAAGAATTGACGCGGCGTAATGATCAATTGTCCACTGCCAACGATGAGCTGCACCGTATCTCGGAACGATTGACTCGCGCAGAGCGCCTGGCTGCCGTTGGTCAGGTGGCCGCAGGGGTTTCGCATGAAATCGATAATCCGGTCGGCATCATACTCGGCTATGCTCAGCTGCTGCTAGAGGATCTGCCGCAAGGTGATATGCGCCGTGAGGATGTGCAGGCAATTATCGATGAGTGTTTGCGCTGTAAAAGGATTACCGGCGGTCTGCTTGGTCTGTCTCGGACCGGCGCTCGTCAGTGGGAGCCGGTCGATCTGCATGAATTGATTGAATCGACCTGGGCATCCCTACAGCCGCAAAAACTCTTCCGTCAGATCGATTTTGCCATGCATCTCGATGCCGGCCTGCCCCGCCTGATTGGGGATTCTGATCGCTTGCGCCAAGTGCTGGTCAACCTTTTATTGAATGCGGTACAGGCGCTAGCCGAGCGAGGAATAATCAGAATAGGGCTCAAAAAGGTTGCGGGCGGGGCAGAGATTACGGTTGATGACGATGGCCCCGGCATAGCGCAAGAGCAGCGCGAAACGATCTTTGATCCCTTCTTTTCGACCAAAGAGAAGGGTAAGGGGACAGGACTCGGCCTGGCGATCTGCCGCAAGTTGATCGAGGAACATGGTGGCAGCATAGATGCGCTTGAGTCCCCACTGGGCGGAGCCCGTATACGTATCTATCTCCCCTGTGATGCTGATCGGAAAACTCAGTCAGAATGCTAGAAAGTCTTTGACATACTGGCATGCGATTTTTAGAATGCTGCAAATCTTTTGGCCCCCACAAACAATGAGATGGAAATATATTGAAGATGGAGCAAGTTACAGCCCTGATCCAGGGAGATATGCTGGCAGTCGAGGCACAGTTTCGTAAGAACATGACCTCTGATGTGCCGCTGATTGGACAGGTGGGGGAGTATCTTCTGGCCAGTGGCGGGAAAAGAATCCGTCCCATGCTGTTGTTGTTGGCGGCCAAGCTTTGTGATTATCGCGGCGAGCATCATATCGAGTTGGCCGGGGTCATTGAGTTTATTCACAGTGCGACTCTGTTGCATGATGATGTGGTTGATGGCGCCGAACTGCGGCGTGGCAACCGTTCGGCAAACGCAGTTTGGGGCAATGAAGCCTCGGTCTTGGTTGGTGACTTTCTGTTCGCCAAATCCTTCTCTGTCATGGTCGGTTGCAATAACCTGAAAATTTTACAGCTCCTATCCGATACCAGCACCCAGATGGCGGAAGGGGAGGCTCAACAGCTGCTTAATACCGCCGATCTCGAGATCGACGAAAAGCGTTATCTGGCTGTTATCCGCGACAAGACCGCAATTCTAATCGCCGCCGCCTGTCAGGTGGGGGCCATCTTGGCGGAAGCCTCAGCGCAACAAGAGGCTGCGTTGCGTGAATTCGGGCTTGAAATTGGCTCTGCCTTCCAGCTTATGGATGATGCCCTCGATTATGTTGCCGTTCAGCAGGAATTTGGCAAGGCTCGCGGTCAAGATCTGGAAGAGGGCAAGATGACCCTGCCCTTGATCCATACCTATGCCGCAGCTGATCTGAGTGAGCGGGATGAGATTGCACGAATAATTGGCCTCGAAGAACTGAGCGAGGCCGATCTTGATCGGGTTTGTGGATTGATCGACAAATACGCCGGGATAGAATATACGCGCCAGCGCGCTGTGGAACGGATTGAACTGGCCAAGGCCCAGCTCGATATCTTCGCGGATACCGAGGTACGTACCGCCCTCTGTATTCTCGCCGACTATGTAGTGGCGCGCAATAAGTAAGTCGAGTACCCTGTAGCTATGCCCATGATGAAGGCCGTCCCTGTTGATTCCGGGGGCGGCTTTTTCCGTTGAATCTGGATTCTTGATGTTTAAAATCAATCTCCATAAAAAAGTTCTCGGCGCATTTCTGCTCTTGTCTCTGGTGCCGCTGATGTTGCTGCTGGTTAACTCGCACCACAGCCTGCGCCTGGTAGAGACCCTGCTGCGTCAGCGCACGACCGAAGCTCTCGATTTGCAGGCAACCCAGGCCCTGGAACTGCGTGCCGAGATGGTTGCGCGTGATGTTTCCGATTTTCTGCACCAGGTTGAAGGGGACTTGAAGGATCTGGCTCTGATCGAACCCGCCTCGGAATCCTACCTCGAATTTTCATGGAATCACGCGCGTACTGTCTGGTATCGGCGCGGCAGCAATGATAGTCCGATCGAGGTTAGAGAGCAGATTCTGCAATACCATGAAGTCAGCTTTATCGATCCCTCAGGCGCGGAGAAAATCCGTATCGTCGCGGGTCGTCCTTCGCTTAATCTGCGTAATGTCGCGAACCCTGAAAATACCACCTATAAACACGAAGACTATTTCAATAAGGCGATCAAGCTGCGCAAGGGTGAAGTTTCCGTATCACGCTTAACCGGCTGGTATGTCAGCCGCGCCGAGCAGTTGCAGGGCGCTGAAACCCCGCTTGAGGCCGTCCAGGGGGCCCCTTATCGTGGCGTTATCCGTTTTGCAACGCCTGTTTATGCGGGAGATGAACTGACCGGCATCGTCGTGATTTCCCTCGATCACCGTCATCTGATGGAGTTTACCCAGCATATCTCTCCCACCAAGGACCGTTACGTGGTCTTTCCGTCCTATTCCAGCGGCAATTATGCCTTCATGTTTGATGATGAAGGCTGGATGATTACTCACCCCAAATACTGGGATATCCGCGGTTATGATCCAGACGGAACCCTGGTGCCAGCCTACACTCAGGATACTGATCAAGCTACGATCCAGGCCGGGCGCATTCCGTTTAATCTGCTGAGCGCAGGCTTCATCCATCAGAACTATCCGGTCGTCGCCGAGGCGGTGCGTAGGGGGCAACAGGGAGTTGTCGATATCACCAATGTCGGTGGCTCGAGCAAGATAATGGCCTATGCGCCGATTTTTTATTCAGCGGGTGATTTCAAACGCTTCAATGTTTTTGGCGGGATTACGATTGGCGCCGAAGTCGATAATTTCCATCTGCCGGCCCTGACCACCGCAAGTCTGATTCGTAAGGAGATTACCAACTATTTGAGTGAATCCTGGTTTGTCATCTCCATAACGGTCATGTTCGTGATTCTGGCGGCTTATCGACTGTCGAGCAGCATTGTCAGACCACTCCTCTGCCTGACAGCAGGGACCCAGGAGATGGCGCGTGGCAATCTGGAGATTCGCGTTGCCGTAAATTCCTCTGATGAGGTCGGCGTTCTGGCCGATTCATTCAATCAGATGGCCAATGATCTAAGCCTGAGACAGCTCCGCTTGTTGAAAACCCTGAAGGCGCTGCGCCGATCGAGGCAGGAGATCATCCGCGAACGTAACTTCAAGCATACCGTTGTTGAAAATATCGAAACCGGCATTCTGACCTTCGATGGGGAGCGGCAGGTGACCTCGGTCAACGGCCCGGCCTGCAAGATCCTCGCTATCGACCAACCGCGTGAAGCAACGCCCTGGCATGAAGTCTTGAGCGCCTGGCCAGAATTTTCTGCCGGGCTTGAATCGGCCTTTACCCCAGGTGATCAGCAGAACTTGGGCGAATACGTCACCCTTGGTCGTGATGACCGGCAACTGACCTACCGTCTGTCGCTCTTTCCCTTAAGCTTTAGACGCCAGGCCGGTTGGTTGTTGACGGTTGAGGATCTGACCGAACGCGTGCATATGCGCGAACAGATGTCGCGTATGGATCGCTTGGCCTCCCTGGGGCGGATGTCGGCCGGTATAGCGCATGAAATTCGCAACCCGCTGACCGGGGTCAGTCTGCTGCTGGATGAACTGCATGATCGCCTGCTTGGGCAGGAACGGGATCAGTTGTTGATTCAAAAAGCCCTGGGCGAGATTGAGCGCCTGGAGGGATTGGTCGGTGAATTACTCAATTTTTCGGCATCCAAGCCGCGGTTGATCTCCGGTGACATCACCAGTGTTATTCATGACTCCCTGTTCCTGGTCCGCAAACAGTGTGAGCGCCAGGGGATTGAGATTGTTTCGCACTTTGAGGCGGGGATGCCGGGATTGTTGATTGATGCCGACAGGTTGAAGCAGGTTTTTTTGAATCTGTTCAGTAATGCCATCGATGCCATGCCTGAAGGTGGGCAGTTAAGGGTTTCAGCCAACTCTGTGTGTAACGGAGTTCAGATCAGGGTTAGCGATAATGGTTGCGGCATTGAACCGGAAAGAGTCGGTTTGATTTTCGAGCCCTTCTATACCAGCAAGGGGCGAGAAGGGACCGGCCTGGGCTTGTCGATCAGCCATAACATCCTTTCTGAGCATAGAGGATCGATCAGTGCTGAGAGTACCCTCAATCAGGGGACACGCATCTGCCTGACCCTTCCGAGCGAGGCTGAGGATAGGGTTGGCTGATAACCGCCATTTTTCAGAGTTCTGTTTTTCGATTCCTGCCTGTCAAAACCACCCTTGTGGCCAAAAACCACCATTCCGGCTTGCCTTCCATATAGGTTCCCCGTATGTTTTAGTCACTATGCTGGTCGGAAGAGAGATGTCTCCTTACTCCTGATCTCTTCGGCTGACTCACACGGGAGCCCCACCTATGGAAAAAATTCTGATTGTCGATGACGAGGCCTTTATCCGTGAAAACCTGGAACGGATTCTTGGCGATGATGGTTATCGGGCACAATCGACCGACTGTCCGGATGAGGCCGTCAAGATAGTCAGTGAAGAGGAGATCAGTCTGGTTCTGCTCGATCTGAACCTGGGGAGCAGGAGCGGGCTCGATGTTTTGCGCGCAATTAAAGAGGTTGACCCGGACATCCTGGTCATCATCATAACCGGCTACGGCACTGTCGAGAGCGCAGTAGAGGCAATCAAGATCGGGGCCTATGATTATATCAAAAAGCCTTTTAAGGCCGATGCGATTCACCTGATTGTTAAACTGGCGCTTGAGACTCAATCGTTGCGGCGCAAAGTCAAGCGACTTGCGCGGCAGGAGGACGACATCAAGATGGTCGGCAACAGCCCGGCCCTGTTACAGATTTTTCATCAGATCCGCGAGGTCGCCAAGCATGAGACCGCAACAGTTCTGATCACCGGCGAGAGCGGGACAGGCAAGGAGCTTGTCGCCCAGGCGATCCATAACCTCTCCCCGCGCGTCGACAAACCCTTTATTGAAATCAACTGTGGATCTCTGCCGTTTAACCTGCTCGAGAGTGAACTCTTCGGGCATGAACGGGGCGCCTTTACCGATGCCAAAACGCGTAAGCTCGGACTGTTTGAAGAATCTGACAACGGTTCGATCTTTCTCGATGAGATCGGTGAGATGGATATGGGCCTGCAGGTCAAGCTGCTGCGGGTGCTTGAGGATCGTAAGATCAGACGATTGGGCGGCAACCGCAATATCGATATCAATGTCCGCATCATTGCGGCGACCAATGCCAAGCTCAAGGATGCTATCATCGCCAAGGAGTTTCGCGAGGACCTCTACTACCGCTTAAATGTTTTTCCGATCCATATCCCGCCGTTGCGCGAGCGCCGCGAAGATGTCCCCTGTCTGCTCGAATATTTCCTGCAGCGCTTCAGCCGCGAATTCAACAAGGCGATGCGTGGATTTTCACGTGATGCACTCGATCTGATGCTGCGCTACCACTGGCCGGGAAATGTGCGCGAACTGCGCAACCTGGTCGAGCGGATCTGCATCATGCAAAACGTCGATGAGATCAAACCGGCGCATCTGCCGCGTGAAATATGGGGCGAGGCACCACAGAGCGAAGTGCCTTTCAGTTACGAAATCCCACCAGAAGGGATCCTGTTGGATGATGTTGTTTGCCAGGTTGAAAAGGAGCTGATCACCAAGGCTTTTTCCATAACCGGGGGGAACGTCGCCAGAACCGCGCGTATCCTCAATGTGCCGCGCGGCACCCTGCGTTACAAGCTCGAAAAATACGGCTTGAGTGGGGATACTCCTGGCTGAAATAGACATCGCCTGTGGCTGGTCATTTGCGCCTCCCCAATCTTGTTGAATCCTGCCCGCCAAAAGTGGCCGATAATGGCCTCTTTTGGCGGGCATTTCTTCTCTATCCAGTTCTGTTAAACAAACGCTGTTCTCCGCAGTCCTTTTCTTTTGCCGTTTACAAGCCTTTGGATTTCCATCGAAAATCTAAACCTGCTCTTCAACTGAACCTTTGTTTTATCGGCTTGGCACCACAGTTGCTCTAGGGGAGAGTACGATTTTGACCCGGAAAGCGTTTTTTGATCATCCAAAGGTGGCTGAGCTGAAAACGGTTTATTGAAGTTAAGGAGAGAACAACGATGATGACTGCTGTCTGGAATCGCCTCTGGGCGATGCATGATGAAACCAAATCACTCTTCAGCTTTACCCCCAAGGCGGTAAAGCGACTGCTAGGCAACAAGAATACTGCGTACAGCATCTCGCATAACGAACGGGATGTTAATCTGGCCGATGAAATGGAAGAAGCTCCTGCTGAACACGCAGGGCGTATTCAGGGCACCCCAGGCGGCGTTGAGGAAGGGGAGCCACGCAACTACACCGCGAGACAGAAATTTGGTCTGGTCCTCGGTCCATTGCTCTTCTTCGCCATGCTGCTCTTGCCGACGCCTGCGGGGATGGATCCGGCAGCGCAGAAGATGGCCGCTGTCGCTCTGTTGATGGCGACCTGGTGGATGTGCGAATCGATGCCGATCCCGGCAACCAGCCTGTTGCCGATCGCGCTCTTTCCGTTACTGGGGATCATGAAAACCCAGGCGGCAACGGCACCCTACGCCAACCATCTGATCTTTCTCTTCATGGGGGGCTTTATTATTGCGCTGTCGATGCAGCGCTGGAATCTGCATCGCCGCATCGCCATGAATATCGTCAAGGCCATCGGGTTCTCTCCCGGACGCCTGATCCTCGGTTTCATGGCGGCGACTGCTGTTCTCTCAGCCTTTGTTTCGAATACCGCAACGACGGTCATGATGATGCCGATCGGTCTGGCCATTATCAGCCATGTCATCGAAGAAGGTAAGAAGGAGGGTCTCGACAAGGAGATCGATTTTTCGCCCGAGCATTTCGCCTTCGGCCTCAACCTGATGCTTGGCATCGCCTATGCCGCCTCGATCGGGGGCGTTGCCACCTTGATCGGAACTCCACCCAATACGGTGCTTGCCGGTTATCTGCAGAAGACCTATGGCTATGAAATTTCCTTTGTCGACTGGATGAAGGTTGGGGTACCGCTGGTGCTAGTGATGCTGCCGCTCTGCTGGTTCTGGTTGACCCGGGTTGCCAACCCGATGAAGCTGAAAAAGGTACCAGGCGGTCGCGCTCTGATTACTCAGGAACTCAAAGATATGGGTTCTATGGGCAGCGGAGAACGCTGGACGGCCCTGGTCTTTGGTTTGACTGCTCTCGGTTGGATTTTCCGTAAGCATATCGGTTTTATGTTTCCAGATCCCAAAATGGTGACCGATGCTGCCATCGCCATGACCGGCGCGCTGGTGCTCTTTTTGATTCCGATCAATATGAAAAAGAGTGAATTTGTCATGAACTGGCACTGGGCTTCGAAGATGCCTTGGGGGGTGCTGATCCTGTTCGGTGGCGGTTTGTCGATGGCGAGTGGCTTCAAGGCGACCGGTCTGGCCGAATGGCTCGGTTCTCAGGTTGGTCTCTTGGCCAACGCCCCGACCTTGCTGCTGATCTTTGCCGTTACCACCCTGATCATCTTCCTCACCGAACTGACCAGTAATACCGCGACCAGTGCCATGGTCATGCCGATATTGTCGGCGGTCGCCATCGGCCTGGGGCAGAGTCCGCTCCTGCTTATAGTGCCTGCGGCGATCGCGGCCTCCTGTGCCTTCATGCTGCCGGTCGCGACCCCGCCGAACGCCATCGTCTTCGGTTCCGGTTACGTCACCATCCCGCAGATGGCCAAAAGCGGCTTCGGGCTGAACCTGATCGGTATAGTCATGGTGATAGTTGTGACCTATGTGCTGGTCTTTCCAGTCTTCGATGTGGTCATCGGCGAGATTCCAGCCTGGGCACAAGCGGTCGCCAAGTAATTAAGAGTTCTCTCCGCGATCCGCTTTGGCGGATCGTGTTTCGCCCCATCCCGGTCTCCTCTGGGATGGGGCATTTTTTATCCATTGCGCCACCGGCCCCCAAAGTGTCCGTTCTCCGACAATCACGATTTCTGGAGTTCCGGGGTCTGTATATCCAATTCGCGTAATCTTCCACAGTTTATCTATCTTTGAGATGAGAGAGCATTGGGTCAGACAGAGTAATGTGGTCTTTTAAAGTTGCAAAACTTTACACTAGACTTTTAATCTCATCACCTCCATACAAAAATGGCGACCTCAACTGGGGTCGCCATTTTTGTATTAAAAGTGCCGGGAATAGTAGCGAAGCTGCACACTGACTGGCTACTCAAACAGCTAACTCAAACAGCTAACTAAGAGTCTTCTGCAACGAGCGCTGCAAACCGGGTTGACTGATCATTTGGGTCACCAAAAGCATGCTCCCGTCGCGACCAAGGGCGGCAATGCCCGTAATGGCAATTCGGCAAAAACGATCAAGGGCGAATTCGGCGTGATGCCAATTGAGATCCCGCGGGATCGATGTCAGGGCTATTACTACAGTCCCGCAGTGCCGAATAAAAATTTCATCGGTTTCTGGATTTCTCGAAATAGTTCAACAAGGGACAAAGTGGAATCGTTTTGATTAAGTTAGTGAACCAAACAAAAAAATGAGCAGGACTCATTATGGAATCTGCTCATTTTTTAATAACCCTTTATAGGGACGCGCGTTACTTTCGCGTGCGTTTCGGCCGCTCACGTCGCGGTTTCTTCTTCTCTTCAACCACAGCGACCGCCACATTGAGCGGTTTGTCGCGTGCCGCACTGACACAGATACAACGATCAATCAAGCGCGTGCCGTCAAGCATGTTGATCGCTTCTTTGGCTTCGGCGTCGCTCGACATGCGAATGAATGCCCGGCCGTTGAAATTACCGGTTCTATCATCTTTCAGCATGTTGATTGCGCGGACTGTACCGCAAACCGAGAACAGCTTATGCAAATCTTCCTCTTCAACTTCAAACGAAATATCCCCCACATAAATTTCGTTGACCTTCGATTTCTTACTCATCCTGCTGACCTTTCTTCGCTGGTTCGACAGATATCTCGTCAGGCCGTTTATGACCCTGACAGCCGGTTTGTTCGGCGTGCTTCTGGTGCTCCGGATAGGCACGACAGTGATCCGGTTTGATCGAATCGATACCACAGAGGTAGCCGTTACCGTCGAGCATGTCGAGCAGCCAGGGGCAACGCTCTACATCCTCTCCCGTTTCCGGGTTGATCCAGGCGGTGTGGAGCTGGTTTCCCGGCCCGAGCTCGAGAGTTTCTACCCAGGCGAGGAGATCCTCCCGGCCCAACTGCTTCCAGCGCTGAATGTCTGCATCACTGACGCAACCATTATAGGCATCAACCAGAGTGAGACAGCAATGGCCGCAACAGCGGCAGTTAAATTCGGGGCTCATTTAGATCCGTCTTAGCGTTGTGAACGGCATACTCATTTAAGTTGCGGTACGCGCCGCTTACATCCGCTCCAGGGTGCCGATACCGAGCAGGGCGAGCCCTTGCTTGAGAATCCGCGCGGTCAGCAGGCAGAGTTGCAGTCGGCTGTTGCGCGATTCTTCAGTTTCTGCGCTCAGGACCGGGCAGTTTTTATAGAAGCTGGAAAAGGTCGAGGCCAGCTCGTAGAGATAGCCACAGAGCAGGTGCGGAGTGCCGCGCTCGGCGACCCGGTTGAGGATCTCGGCAAACTGAATTTGACGATTGGCAAGTTCGCGTTCGATCTCTTCGCCGAGGATAATATCCCCCGAGAGGTTCTTCTCGTCGATCTCGGCCTTGCGGAAAATGCTCGCCACACGGGTGTAGGCGTAGAGCATATAGGGGCCAGTGTCCCCTTCAAAGCTGATCATATTGTCGAAGCTGAACAGGTAATCGCTGCTGCGATTTTTGCCAAGGTCGGCATATTTAATCGAGGCAATACCGACGATGCGCCCGATTTCATCGAGTTCGCTTGCGGCCATGTCCGGATTCTTTTCCGCAACCAGCAGCCGGGCGCGTTTCTCTGCTTCATCGACCAGATCGGCCAGCTTGGCGACGCTGCCACTGCGGGTTTTAAACGGTTTGCCATCATCGCCCATGACGGTACCGAAACCCATATGTTCGACCTCGGTCGTAGCGGCAAGGAATTCAGCCTTACGGGCCACGGCGAAGAGGTGTCGGAAATGATGTGATTGGCGAACATCGACAAAATAGAGGATTCGGTCTGCCTTCAATTGATTCTGGCGATAGCGCAGGGCCGCAAGGTCGGTGGTCGAGTAGAGGTAGCCACCGTCTTTCTTCTGCACGATCATCGGCAGGGGTGTGTCGTCCTGGCCCTTGAATTCGTCCAGAAAAACGCATTTGGCTCCCTGATCCTCGGTCAGCAGGCCGGTCTTCTCCAGATCACTAACGACCAGCGGCAGGTCAGCGTTGTATGCACTCTCGCCGTAAATCGCCTCAGGTGTGAGCCCGACCCCGAGACGATCATATATTTTCTGGCAATGGCTGAGGGAAATATTAAGAAATTCCTGCCAGAGGGCCAGGCAGTGCTTGTCCCCCGATTGCAATTCGACCACAAGTTGGCGTGAGCGTGTGGCGAAATCGGGCGAATCATCGAATTGTTGTTTGGCCTGGCGGTAGAAGTTCTCGAGATCGGCGAGTTCCATGCTGATTTCGCGCCCTGTTTGCCGGAGCTGTTCCATCAGGGCCAGCAGCATGCCGAACTGAGTCCCCCAGTCGCCAACATGATTCTGCCTGATCACCTTGTGGCCCAGAAATTCGAGGGTGCGCGCGACGGCGTCACCAATGATGGTTGAGCGCAGGTGACCGACGTGCATCTCTTTGGCCAGATTGGGCGAGGAGTAGTCGATGACCACCGTTTTGGGCCGTTTGGTTATGGGTACGCCAAGCTGAGGGTCGGCCAGGGCGGCAGATACTTGGCGCGCCAACCAGCTTTCATCCAGGAAGAAATTGATGAAGCCTGGTCCTGCAATCTCAACTCTCTCAATCGCACCATCCTGCGGGAGTAGTGCGACAATTTTTTCGGCAATCTGGCGAGGATTGGCTTTGGCCGGTTTCGCCAGGGTCAGGGCCAGATTTGTCGCGAAATCGCCGTGACTCTTATCCTTGGTCCGCTCAACCGTAAAGCGCGGTGTCAGGTCTGCGGGTAAAACCTCTTGATTTTTAAGCTCTTCAATAAGCTGGAGCAGTTGTTCGCTTACGTAGTCTTTCACCAGTATTCTCCTGAAAAATAGGTCGATCGGATAAGGCAGCGCATCATTTCATCTCCGCGGATAAAAATCAATTCAACAAGAGCGCAATCTGTTTATTGCTGATGCGCTATGCGATAAGCAGCCCTGATCGCTCAGGCGCTACAGTGGCAGGATGGTCGTACCGTTTTGATGGGTTGCCGCAGAAATAGTGCTCCATGAAAATCTGTGTATTTTTTGACGATGTCGGCTTGGTTTGCAACTGGGATAAGTGTGAAAATTATTATTCAGATTGGCGACCACGGCATTTTAAATGGTCCTGAATCAATCTCTTTTGCTGATTCGAGAGTCGGTGACTGCCAAGGAGTTGATTGATTGTTGCAAGCGGAAGTTTTGGTAGCCAGAGCGTGAACCAGATAGGCGGGGTCTGTTGGTTTTTTAAAATTGCCAACCGCAGGTTCGCACGTTGTTTCCAGCGACTGTGGCGGGCGACAGCGGAGATAGTCGCTGCCGATGCTGTTGGACCGTTGAGGAATTGAAATACTGCGGCTTCCTTAAGGCGTGGGTTGTTCAGGCAGGGATCAAGCGTAAGGGGGTCGCCTGCTTTGAGAATTTCGCCGACAACCGTCGTCGTTGCGCGCCGGGCGAGGGTGATTTTGTTGCCTAATGGGGTGGTCGGCAATCTTTTTATGAGTTCCCGTTCTGCCGCAAGGCGCTGGTCATGGCTGACTCCCGGGACAAAGCAGAGATCTACCAGCTCAAATAGATACAGGAATGGTAGCAGGCTGCGGACCAGACTGCCAGAGGTTGAAGGATTTTTAACCAATGCCAGGGTCAATTTGTGCGAGAGGTTGTTGCTTTTGCGTTGGTGAATCAGCTTAGCTAAATATTCGGGAAGGTCGCGACGTTTCAATAGAGCGATCAGGTGATCATCGCAGATGTTCGGATTGTGCAGAATCGCCTTGAGAATTTCGGCGTCGGACTCTTGTATGAGCTGAAAGAGCTTTTCTGAATTTGCCGTCAGGGCCGAGGTCAGCAGTCTGGCTTTAGCCGAGTTGAGTTGGTCATGTCCTGTGTCCGACATTCGTCTATCCCAGCAGAATTTTGTTCTTGAGGATCAAAATTTCGAAAGCCATGGTTACCTTACCGATCAATTTTTGATATTCGGGGAGTTGGCCCAGAATATCTTCATCAAGATCCTGCAGATAGAGGAGGCAGACAAGCCGTCCGCCGAGGCTAAGCGGCATGACGAGAACGCTTTCCGGAGTTTGATGGTTGAAGCGCGTCGAGAGCAGGATATTGTCGACTTCCTTTGTGAGCGGCCCTAGATAATGTGATTTGCTGACAGATACTGTCTGCAGCACCGATGGTTGGGCCAGTGAAATCTGCAGTTGTTCAAAATCGTCCAGTAACTTGCCTTGCCATGCACCTTTCCAACCATGAACTTCGCCGTCTTTAACCAGCAGGAGCGCAACACCACGGCTTTTTTGTGAGACATGGGCGAGGATGGCATTTGCGATGTCATCGCGATTTTCGACCGCCTTCAATTGTTTGCAAAATTGAGTGAAAGGCGGGTCCTCGGGGCAAAGATTCTCAACTTCCAAAGCTGTCCGCAGAACTGTCTCTGCCTCTGGATGATTCTTCTCTCCAGGGTTGGCGCGTAGATGCTCTGGCACGTTGATCAGTTCTGGATAATCCTGATCCGAGAGCATGTCGAGTGATTCATTTTCACCGAGTAATGGCCAGTTATCCTCGTCGGTGCTATCGTTGAGCAGAATGTCTTCTTCTGCTAGCTCCAGAATTTGATCGCTTTCTGGCGGATCTTCTGATGCCGAGGCCGTGCCTAATGCCTGTGTTTTTTTTGCTAGCTTTTGACTAAGCCGTTGCATGCGGAAGGAGAGTTCGAGATGGTAATATTTTTTCAGGGCCAGCATCAAGCGAACCTCCGGCACAATCACGGGAATGATTACAAGGCCAAGTCGGAAGGCCAGTGCATCAATTGTTGTCAGGTTTGTGGGGTCTGACATTGCGAGATAGAGGCGTTTTTTCTCCAGCCGACAAGGGATAACCTGATGCTTGCACGCCAATTTTTTTGGAATCTGTTTGATCACATCTGGCGGGATTTTCATCAACAGTTTGGGGTCAATGTAGGGGAATTGTAGTTTTCGACTCAGGGCTTTGGCTATCTTGTCTTCACTGAGGAGATCTAGCTCAACGATATTTGTTCCGAGGCGACCGCCATAAAGACACTGGGCTTCGATAGCTTTTTCGAGTTGGGCAGAGGTCAATAAATTTTCGAAGACCAGTAAGTCTCCCAGCCGCTGTGACATTTTTGTTGCCTCACTTAGTTGGTGTCGTTGGAACTCACGGCGAGCATAGCTTCTGCTGTCATCTTCTGTCCCCTTTTGTGTTGCATGACAAATGATACTGCCGACTTATATTAATCTTACGGCGGGTAAGATAACAATACCTCTCTTGGCGTAGCGTTTACGGCATCAATATTTTGAAACGATCAATACTCTTTTCTAGCGCTAGTTTTCGCGGCGCATTCGGGCCGCTTCGGCACCGATGTCGATCCGCTCAGAGCAGCCATGATAAGAAGACTGGTATGCTGTTTCCTGGTGTAGAAAAGATAATGACTTTAAGAGTTTAGCAGCGAATGGATATTTTTCAAGCTGAAGACCGGCCTGTCCGAAAGATCGAGATTCTGTTCTTGCGAATCACTTCGGTTTGGCGTGAGTTGCTTGCGTTTTCCGACACTAAAACTGATGGCCAAGAGGGTCGCCATCTGCTAAACAAAGTTTCCTGCAATAGCCATTTGGCATTTTTTCAGCTTTGCCCTATAATTGCCGGTCACTTTTGTAAAACAGGAGTATTTAAATAATGGCATTTTTAGATCATCCAATTTTGATTTTAGATGGTGCGTGTGGCACAAACCTGCAACTTATGGCGATTCCTGACGAGGCTTGGGCCGGTTGTGAGGGTTGTAATGAAATACTGAACCTGCATGGTCCGGAATTTATTATTCAGTTGCATAAGAACATGCTGGATGCGGGCGCGATGGTCGTCGAAACAGACACCTTCGGTGCTTCCTCGGTCGTGTTGGCTGAGTATGGTCTGCAGGATAGAGTCAAAGAGATTAATCAGCGCGCGGTCGAAAATGCCCGCAGCGCAATCGCCGGCCGTGCAGATAAATATATTGCCGGTTCGATCGGTCCAGGTACCAAGCTCCCGTCGCTGGGCCATATCAGTGTCGCTGAATTGGCCCGCTCGACACGTGAGCAGATTGAGGCCCTGCTTGAGGCGGGTGTCGACTGTTTGATTATCGAGACCTGTCAGGATCTGTTACAGACAAAGACTGCCCTGGTCGCAGCCTTCGAGGTTTTGAGCAGTGCCAAGCTTGATCTGCCGGTCCTCGCCTCGGTCACGATTGAACAGCAGGGGACGATGCTGGTCGGCTCTGACATCGCTGCTGTCGTCGCGACCCTTGAACCATTCAATATCCTCTCAGTCGGGTTGAACTGTGCGACCGGGCCGCAGGATATGGCGAGTCATATCCGTTATCTGTCACATAATTGGTCGAAACGGATTTCGGTGATCCCCAACCAGGGGATGCCCGAGGTGATTAATGGTGAAACAGCCTATCCCTTGTCGCCCGCAGACTTCGCTAGCCAGATGCATAATTTTGTGAATTCACTAGGCGTCAGTATTGTCGGCGGCTGCTGCGGGACCAGCCCGGCGCATATCAAAGCCTTGGCCGAGAAACTCGACGGAGTGGTTCCTGCCCAGCGTGAGGTAATTCAATGAAAAAATCAGTAGCCAGTCTCTATCAGGCCGTTGAGCTTGAGCAGGAGATCCCGCCCTTATTGCTCGGTGAGCGCTGTAACCCGAACGGCTCCAAGGCTTTTCGTGAGGCGCTGTTAGCCGAGGATTGGGATGGCTGTCTCAGGGTCGCACTCGATCAAGAGGCGCGGGGCGCTCAGGTGCTTGATATCTGTGTCGCTTATGCCGGGCGTGATGAACTGAGCGATATGTTGAAGATGATCAGCCTCTGTGCCGCCTCCTGCAAGGCGCCGCTCATGATCGATTCGACCAGCCCGGAGACGATCGAAGCCGCGCTGCCACTCTATCCCGGGCGGGCAATCATCAATTCGATCAACCTTGAAGATGGCGGCAAGAACCTTGCGCGTATCTGCACGGCGGCCAAGAAATATGGTGCGGCGGTTGTGGCCCTAACCATTACCGAAGAGGGGATGGCGCTGACCTGCGAGACGAAGGTTGCTGCCGCCAAACGGATCCATGATCTGGCGGTTAATAGCTACGGTCTGCGCCCTCAGGATTTGATCTTTGATCTGCTGACCTTCACGGTCGGCTCAGGTGATGAGGCGATGCGCACCGCCGCGATTGAAACTCTCAACGCAATCCGCCAGGTAAAAAAGGAGCTGCCCGGAGTCAGCTTTACCCTCGGAGTCAGCAACATCTCCTTCGGTCTGCGGCCGGCCGCGCGGAAAATCCTCAATTCGGTCTTCCTGCACGAGGCGGTCGCAGCGGGCCTCGATACCGCGATCGTCGATGCCGCGAAGATAGTGCCGCTGGCCTCGATCACACAGGAGGACCGCGAGGTCTGCTTCGACCTGCTCTATAACCGCACCGCAGATCCGGTGATGGCATTCATAGAGCATTTCGAGCAGGCGGTCGCCAAGGAGGATACCGAGGATGAGAAAACCATTCGCCTTGAGGAGTTTCTGCGTCACAAAGTTCTCAAGGGGGATAAGGATGGGCTTGAGGATCTCCTGACCGAATTGCGTGGTCGCTGGCGGCCGCTTGATATCATCAACACCCTGCTGGTCCCGGCAATGCGCGAGGTTGGTGAACTCTTCGGTCGTGGTGAACTCTTGCTCCCCTTTGTCCTGCAGTCGGCCGAAGCGATGAAGCAGTCGGTCTTGCTGCTGGAACCATTCATGGAGAAGCTGGATGGGCAAGAGCAGACCAGTATCCTGCTCGCCACTGTCGCCGGAGATGTTCACGACATCGGCAAGAACCTGGTCGACATTATCCTCTCCAATAACGGCTACAAGGTCTACAATATCGGTATCAAGGTGCCGGCTGAAGAGATCATCGCCAAGGCCAAAGAGCTCAAACCTGACATTATCGGGCTCTCCGGCCTGTTGGTCAAATCGGCCTTGCTGATGAAGGAGGATCTTGCCCAGTACCAGGAGGCTGGCCTGACCCAGCCGATCCTGCTCGGTGGCGCGGCACTGACGGCACGTTTTGTTGCTGCTGAGTGCGCGCCGCGCTATCAGTCTCCGGTGGTTTACTGTTCCGATGCCTTCGCCGGCTTGAAGGCCGTCCGCGATTTCGAAGCAGGAACGCTGGAGTCGACCAGGGTTGAGCTTAAGCAGAAGAGCTCGGCGGTCAGGTCTGGAGCGAAACTTGAGCTGGATCGCAGTGTGCAAATACCCGCCCCACCATTTCTTGGTTCGCGGATCGAGACCGTGGCTGATATTGAGACACTCTTCTCAATGGTCAACGAGCAGGCTCTGTTTCGTGGTCGCTGGGGCTACCGACGCGGTAAGCTTGGCGCCGAAGAGTACGAGTCACTGGTTCAGAATGAAGTGGTTCCCGCTTATGCCCGAATCAAGGCAGAGGCTCTCGCCGAAGGACTCTTGCAACCCCAGGTTGCATACGGCTATTTCAATTGTCGCAGCGAGGGGGAAGAGTTGGTCATGGAGGACTCCGGGCGTGAGTATCGCTATGGGTTCCCGCGCCAGGGCTTTGCACCGAATATTTGCTTGAGTGATTTTTTCCGTACCAGTGCAGAAGGGGGCGATCTGGCGGGCTTGTTTGTCGTGACCCTGGGAGCTAAGCTGGCGGAGAAGGCCAAGAGTCTCTATGAATCAGACAACTACAAGGATTACCTGCTCTGGCACGGTTTCGGGGTCGAGTTGACCGATGCCCTCGCCGAGTATTGGCATCTGCAGATGCGCAAGGAACTCGGCATCGCCGAGGCTGAACCCAAAGCTGTCGGTGGATTTATTGTCCAGCAATATCGCGGCAGTCGCTTCGGTTTCGGTTACCCGGCTTGTCCAGATCTTGAACTGCAAAGACCGACCTTCGACTTGCTGAAACCGGAACGGATCGGGGTCAGCCTTACCGAAAATTTTGAGATGGTTCCTGAAATGACCACTTCGGCCCTGGTGGCACATCATCCGCAAGCCAAGTACTTTGCTGTTTAATAATCAGTCTATTCTTATGAAGAGGACGAGGATGTTTTATCAATCCAAAAAATGGCTATTGATTTCGACTGTGCTGCTGATTACGCTGCTCTCTGCCTGCGGGTCACCCAAGGTTCAACTTGCAAACGTTAAGGTGACTGATGACCCGAGCGCACAGTTAACGGCCTTAACCAGCGCCGTTTTTGGTGGTCGTCAGCAGCAGCTGAATGTTCTTTCGCCTGATTGGTATGCAAGAGCCGGCGCCGCGTTGGAAAAAGCACGTAAGGGGATGTCACTTGGCGAGCCTGCCGCAAAAGTTGTTGAGAATATTGCCTACGGTCAGGCTTATCTCGAAAAGGCGCAAGGTTACGCGCGCGTCGCTAAGACTGTGATCGGTCCGGCAATTGATGCCCGAAATGCCGCAAACAAAGTCAATGCGATGCAGTATGCCAAAGACTATCAGAGGGTCGAGAAAGAGTTCTTGAGTCTGTCGCGGAGTATCGAGGATGGCAATATCGCACGTGCCAAGCAGAACAGCACGAAGGTTGCGCAGAGCTACGCAGATCTTGAATTGCGCGCAATCAAGGACGCTGTTCTGGGAGAGGTTCGGAGTCGCCTGGCTAAGGCGGAAGCGAATCAGGCCCTGAAATTGGCACCCCTGGTTCTCGACGCTGCCAAGAAAAGGCTGGTTGAAGCCGACCAGTATATCACTGAGAAGCGTTACGAGCGGCAGCAGATGCAGCGCAGGGCCGCTGTTGCCATGTTCGAGACCAAGCGTCTCGAGCAGGTGATGATCCAGATTGGCAGAATAGCTACCATGACCTCTGAGGCAACGATCCTCTGGGTTGAGGATCTTTTGCAGCAGACAACCCAAAAATTGAAGGCCCCAGACATGCGCGATCAGGAGTGGGCCGTGCAGATGCAGAACGTTCACGCGTCGATTGCTGGTTTGCAGAAAGATAATCTTTTCCTGCAAAAAAAACTTAAGGCCGATCGCGCCTCCTTAGAAGCGAAGCTCAAGGAGAAGAAACAGGAAATTTCACAGCAGAAGAACCGGATCGCGACCCTCGAAGGGGAATCGATTGAGGCGCAGAAGGCCCGAGAGCGACTCGAGGCTAAGGAGCGTGCGGCAAACGCCAAGCTTGAGGCCGAACATCGCTTTCAGATGCAATTTGTCCAGGTGCAAAAGTCGTTTTCCAAGGATCAGGCCGAGGTTTACAAGCAGGGTCATGATCTGGTTATCCGCCTGAAAGCGATCCGCTTCCCGGTTGGTCAGGCATTTATCACTCCAGATAATTATGAGTTGCTGGCGACCGTCCGCACGGCAGTCCATACCTTTGGGACGCCGGATGTCGTGATTGAGGGCCATACCGACAGCACCGGATCTGCTGCAGCGAACGAACAGCTATCACAGCAACGCGCCAATGCGGTGCGTGAGTATTTCGTTGCCAATGACGCGATCAAACCTGGGAAGGTTATGGCGATCGGCTATGGTGCAGAACGTCCGCTTTCGAAGAATGATACTGCTGCTGGGCGGGCGATCAATCGGCGCATCGACGTGATTATCCATACCGCAGAATAGCTGGGAGCTTTTAGATCAATCATGAAAAAAGGGCTCCTGCCGTAACGGGAGCCCTTTTTTAATCGAGAGGGTCGAAGAGCTCTTTGCCTAGATAACAGAGCGGGCCGCACCAACCCTCAGGAAGATCCTCGAAGAATGTCTGCCGACGGATCACCCTTAGCTGGATCGTAGATGTAGCCGCAGTTCGTGCTGATATAGCGCATTCGCCCTCCTGTTTTTTGTCTATAAAATCCCACCCAGGTACTTCTCAATATTCGTGCGGATCGGCATGAAGTAGATATTGCCGCTGCCACTGCGCACAAAGTCGAGAGCCTGCCTGGCGAAATTTCGATTCCATTCCATGGTCGGGGTGAAATCGGGGGGAAAGATAGCGTTGTTTTTGTTCTCCCAGTAGTGTTGGCTGTTGAGGCTCAGCACCGGGGAGACACCCCACCAGACCTCGATATCCGGCAGTTGGTCACGGTAGAGGTCCATCAGGCGCAGATCAAAAAAAGGTTGGGTGAAAAAGCCATCGGCACCAGCTTCCTGCTTGGCACGCACATAGTCGATCTCTGCTTTTATCCCGCTGCGGTAGGGATCAATCCCGGCATAAACCTTGAGGTTCGGCAGGTCTTTTTTGAGTCTGGCAATCATATCGGTACAGCTGGTGCGATAGCTCGGCTGAGACATGTCCTGGGGTGGGTCGCCGGTTATGACCAGCACCGCCTCGACTCTTTCACTCGACAGTTCAGCGATGATCGGCAGCGGTTGCGTCAGGTCGAAATCGATGGCCCGCAGGTGCGGAATCGTACGGCTGAAACGTTCGGCGGCTAATTCACAGCCTTTCCAGCTGCGCAGGTCGAAGCGCAGGATGTCGGGGATGTTGATCCTTTTAACTGCAGGCAGGTGCTCTTTAACCAGATTCAGTTCTTTGCACAGCGACTCTGCCGAGCGCGGGACGAGTTCAATCGATATTTCGGTCATGCGTACTTTCCGTTGTCTTAGCTATCGGTAATGACTTGGGCGCTGAAGCTGTAGATCGATGTCTGCGGCGATTTCCAGGCATCGGTCGGTAGCCCGGCTTTTACACAAGTCTGTTCTATGAATGTTTGTCGGTCCCAGCCCTGCTCTGTGGCAACCTGCGGGAGCAGCACGCCACGGCTGTAATCTTTTTCCAGGTAGATGCCATGGGTGCCGACTTCAATCTGCATGACATCGTCAATCTTCAGCAGGGGCGAGAGGATCGAGATGTCGAGGCTGTAGCTGCCAATATCCTGAGAGCTCATGGCGTAGAAACGTGGGTCAGTGGTTGCCGCCGCAACCGCCATCTGAGTGACTTCAAGGTGAAGTGGTTTGTCGCTGACAAAATTGCCGATGCAGCCGCGCAGTTGACCTTCCATATGGATAGTGACGAAGCAGCCTGCTGTCTGATTCAGCGCGAGATCAGCGACCTCTACTGGTGCTGCTGCGGTTTCTGTCAGGCAGGCATCGATCGCATTGCGGGCGATCTTGAGCAGCTTTGTGCCCATCTGCTTGTCAAGCAACATAGCCAATTCCCCTCGTGCCGTTGATTTGTCCCATTTTTAGATTTAAGGATAATAGAGGCATGAGCGTACTGCTGGCAAGAAGTTATCCTGAAAATTGACTGGCTCAAGGCCTGGGCACATGGTAGTTTTGTTGCGCAAAGCCGCATGGCTAATGACCTGATGATAAAATCTGGGCGGTCCAACAACAGGAAGTTTATGGTTTGTTTGCGCATATTGTGTTGGACCGTAACCCTTGCACCGCAATTGATATTTGGAAGGCTTATTGTAAGTATGGAGTCGTTAACTCAAGCAGCGCGGGAGAATATTCTCTGGCAGGGGCGGCCGGCACCGCGTTGTTATACATTCCAATATTGGAAGCAGGCGTTGTTGGGAAGTATCCTGTTTTTGGCCAGTAGCTTCTGGTTGATGTTCGCCCTCGAACTGATAAAAGATGCCCAGCCGTTCTGGTTGGCACTCTTGCCTTTGCCCCTGATTGTCGGCAGCTTCGTTTTCGGCCCCTGGCAGATACTGCTCGCGCGCTGGCGCTGGCCAAGAATCTTCTATCGTTTGACTGAAACTCAACTGCACTTTTCGGTCGGTAAACCTGTCCCCCTTGCGCGCATTATTGATATCAAAATGATGAAGCAGGGCGCGAACCTGGCTAGCTTGCGGGTCACTGTTGAAGATTCCAGCCCGGCGATTATCCACTGTATCGAGCAGCCGCATCAATTGCTCAGATTGCTTAACGAACATTGCCCACAACTCAAGGTTTGACGCTTGTGACCTAGTGCGGGTAAGATGCGCCCGATTTTATAACCAGTCTTGGTAGGATGAATAATATGCAAAAACGTTTTTATCTCGAAACCTTCGGCTGCCAGATGAACGTGGTCGATTCAGAACGCATCGTCAGCATGTTGGGTGAAATCGGCTATCTACAGGTCGACGCGGCCGATGACGCCGATCTGGTCCTGCTCAATACCTGCAGCGTACGCGACAAGGCCGAACGTAAGGTCTACGGTCACCTCGGCCGCTTCAAGCCGATCAAGGACGCACGACCCGCTCTGATTATCGGTGTCGGTGGCTGTGTTGCCGAGCAGGAAGGGGAGAAGATGTTGAAAGAGGTGCCCTATCTCGATCTGGTCTTCGGCACCCACAATGTCCACCGTCTGCCCGAACTGGTGCAGCAGGCGGAAGCCGGCAACCGGCGCCTCAGCGTGACCGGTTTTCTCGATCAGGAGACCCGGCTCAACCTGTTCCCGCAACGCAGCGAACTCGATACGGTTACGCGCTTTGTGACCGTAATGCAGGGCTGTGACAATTTCTGCACCTACTGTATCGTTCCGCACGTGCGCGGCCGAGAAATCAGCCGAGCGAGCGCCGAGATCGTCAGGGAAGTTGAAGCCCTGGTCGCCCAGGGGGCCCGTGAGGTCACCCTGCTCGGGCAGAATGTTAATTCCTACGGCAACAAGGAAGACGGCGAGATCAGCTTTGCGCAACTGGTGCGTCGGGTCGCTGCGGTGGAAGGACTGTTGCGCCTGCGTTTCACCACCAGCCACCCCAAGGATCTTTCGGATGAGCTGATCGCCTGTTTCGCTGAACTCGACAATCTCTGCCATCAACTGCATCTGCCGGTGCAGTGCGGTTCTAACGCGATTCTGACCCAGATGAATCGTGATTACAGTCGCGAGGACTATCTGCAGACGGTCCACAAGCTGAAGGCGGCCTGTCCCGATATCCGCCTGTCGACCGATATCATCGTCGGTTTTCCAGGTGAGACTGAAGAGGATTTTCAGCAGACCCTCGCTCTGGTCGACGAGGTCGGCTATGCCGATGCCTTTACCTTTCTCTATTCAAAACGCACCGGCACCCCCGCTGCCGAGCTCGAGGACAAGACCGGAGCGCGGATCAAGCAGCAACGTTTCGAGCGCCTGCTAGAACTTCAGCAGAGCCGCAGCCGTGAAATCTGGGAATCGGATCTGGGGCATGAGTTTGAGGTGCTGGTAGAGGGGGAGAGTAAGCAGGGCGATGGTCAGATGTTCGGGCGCACGACGGCGAACCGGATTGTCAACTTTGCCGGGACCCCGGATATGATCGGCACCCTGGTTGATGTTAAGATAACCCGAGTGTTCCGCAATTCGAACCTCGGCGAGCGGGTAGTTTCATAATCAGTCAAACGGTTAACCCTGAGTCTCGAGTAAAAGTCGTCATCCCCGTGAAAACGGGGATCAAGTTTAGATAAATCCAGGGACCTCTCTGGTTCCCCGCCTACGCGGGGATGACGATGTCTGGGTTTAGGGATCCATTCAATAACCTTCTGCGACGGAGATTGACCATGATCGATCTGCACACCCATACTTTCTTCAGTGATGGTGAACTCGGACCCGCCGAACTGGTGCGCCGCGCGGCCTTTGCCGGATATACGGCGCTGGCGATCACCGACCATGCCGATCAGAGCAATGTTGTCGCGATGCTCGAGCGTCTCTGCCCGGTGGCCAAGGAGCTCGGTGAGGCCAATGGCCTGACCCTGCTGGTCGGCGCCGAACTGACCCATGTGCCGCCCAGGATGATCGCTGCTGTGGTTAAGCTGGCGCGCGAGCATGGCGCGCAGATTGTCTCGGTGCACGGCGAAACCATCGTTGAGCCGGTCGTGGTCGGGACCAATCGCGCCGCGATAGAGGCCGGAGTCGACATCCTGACCCATCCCGGCCTGATTACTCCTGAAGAGGTGCAACTGGCGGCAGAGAAGGGGGTCTTTCTCGAAGTCACCACCCGCAAGGGGCATTCCCTGACCAATGGTCATGTGGTTAAATTGGCCCTGCAGTATGGCGCCAGACTGGTGATCAATAATGATGCCCATGCGCCGAGTGACCTGCTTTCGTTTGAAATGGTATGCAAGGTTGCCCTGGGTGCCGGCATGACCCTTGCTCAGTTTGATGAGGCTCAGGCCAACTCTTTGGAGCTTGTCAAGAGGGGTGAAGATGCTGCCTGATTCAGAATTCAATTTTCTCAAAGAATTGGTCGAAGCACCGAGTCCTTCGGGGTTTGAGGCCCCGGCACAAAGAGTCGTGAAGAGATACCTTGAACCCCTCGCCGATCAGATCGAGGTCGATGTCATGGGGAACATGATGGCCCGCCTCAAGGGGGAGGGCGGTCTGCGCCTGATGCTCGCCGGTCATTGCGATGAAATCGGCTTCATGGTGCAGTACATCACCGATGAGGGCTTTATCTACTTCGGCGCTATCGGTGGCGTCGACCCGCATCTGTCGCCCGGTCAACGGATCAATATCCACACCAAATCAGCGGTTATCAAGGGGGTCATCGGCAAGAAGGCGATCCACCTGATCGATGCCAAGGACCGCGACACGGTCATCAAGCTCAAGGAACAATATATCGATATCGGTTGCAGCAGTCGTGAAGAAGTAGAAGAGTTGTTGTGCATCGGTGATCCGATCACCTTCGCGGTCGGCCTGGAACGCCTGCAGAATGGGCGTCTCACCTCACGCGCGCTGGATGACAAGATGGGCGCCTTCATCGTCAGTCGCGTTCTGGCCGGGGTCAAACAAGCTGGCGGCGCGGTCTCTGAACTGGTCTGTGTCAGCACCGTGCAGGAAGAGGTCGGCCTGCGCGGCGGGACCACCAGCGGCTACGGGGTCGATCCCGATCTGGCCATCGTGGTTGAAGTGACCCACGCCACCGACACCCCCGATGTCGACCCCAAGGGGATCGGACGGGTCGAAGTGGGGAAGGGCCCGGTACTGGCTCGTGGCGCCAATATCAACCCGGTGCTCTTCGATATCCTGGTCGAGACCGCAGCCGTCGAGGAGATTCCGATCCAGATTATCGGCGTGCCACGCGCCACCGGCACCGACGCCAACAGCCTGCAACTGACCCGCGGCGGGGTGGCAACCGCCCTGCTCGGCATCCCGCTGCGTTACATGCATACCCCGGTCGAACTGCTCGCCGAAGCCGATCTGCAGGCAGCGATCAAACTGTTGACCGCCGTGGTACTGCGCATCGAAAAAGATCAGTCGTTTTTACCCTTATAAAATCAAACCTGTAACACCATCGGATAACCGCCTGCATGATTGTCACTTGCCATCATGCAGGCGGTTTTTTTGTTTAGGGACTGGCTCCGCCAGGTGCCTGTCCCTCTGCCTTCCCGTAGTTTACAATGTAAGGAGTCTCTGGACTTTTCGGACGTAACCCATAGATAAGGGAGCCTCGTTATGCCCTTTGCCGATCTCCCCTTGTCAGTGCTGTTTCTGTT
>JAAXQE010000085.1 GCA_012974425.1 Geopsychrobacter sp. | reverse complement strand
TTCTGGGGGATGAAACAAGGGGCCGAGGAATACATAACCAAACCCTACAATCCGGTCGATTTATTACTCGCAGTTAGACAACATCTAGGAGTTTAATAATGGATCTCGGCGAGGTATTAAAAACCTACCTGAGCGACGACCAGAATGGCCAACTTGTGATCAAGTTCGTCGGTGAAAAACATCTCTGTAAAATCTCAGTCGAAAATGGCCAGGCCATCTACCTGACACTCGGTGCACTGGGCCCGCATGACACCCTTGATCAGATCGTCGGTAAGGCATCAGAGTGGAGCAATTTCATAAAAGGGATGCCACCGCGCAAGCGACTGGACGAACCGGTCAACCAACTTCTTATGGACATCGCGGGAACTGCGCCTCGGGCGGAGGGTGAAATCCAGCTGGCCGTAGCGACAGGGGCCGATAACCCCACGCATCCTGAAGTCATCGATGGGGATCTTCTGATAGATGCCGCCCGGATAAGTGCGGCAATCGATCGATTTACTGACCTGGTCGGCCCCTTTGCGCTTATTCTAACCGAAAAAATCTGGACTAATCTGGCCCACACTGACGGAGCTCCGATGCGCGCGGCCACCTACGCGCGTTTCATTGCCGCATTAGCTGCCGAAGTCCCTGCCGGTGACCGACAAGGCTTTATTGACGCTGCCGCAGAGTAGTCAATCTGAACAACCCTGGGAGGGTTAAGCATGCTGAGAAACATGAGTATCCGAAAACGCCTGATGGTCATCCTGAGCCTGGTCTACATTATCTCGATGGTCGGCGCTATTGCCGGCGGTTACTACGTCTTCGCCCGCGACTCGCTGCGTGAAGCGAAAGAGAAGACCGAACTTTTTGCCACGGTTATGAGCGCCAACCAGAAGTTCATGGCGCAGAATGTTCGTCCTGACATCCGCGACCTTCTCGAAGATGAGTATTTTCCCGAAGCAACCGTCGGAATCGTGATGATGAGCGAGGCGTCTCAAATAATTAAAGAGGATTATCCTGAATATATCTTCAAGGTTGCCTCCCCGAACCCACTCAATAAAGACAATCTCTCCGATTCTTTCGAAAATTCGATAATCGCCGGGTTCGAAAACGGTGACTACGAAGAGTGGGAAGGCGAAGTCACCAAGGCAGGTGAACACTTTTACGCAACAGCCGTTCCGATTGAGGCAAGCAAAAGCTGTATCTGGTGTCACGACACCCCCGAGGTTGCCCACCCGGAGATGGTCGAAGAATATGGCTCTGACTCCGGCTATGGCTATGAAGTCGGCGATACCGTCGGTGGGCGCTTCATCTATGTCTCAATGACCGCGAGTGACGCCCTCACCATGCAGAAACTGGCCAGTTTCGGCGGAGGTATCAGCCTGTTATTCCTGGTTGCCATGTTGTTCATCGACCGTATTGTTATCAGTACCGTGGTCAAACCGATCGAAGAGATCGTGACAGTTGCCGAAGATATCAGTCGTGGCAAAATGGATCGTGAATTTAATATCAAAGGCAACGATGAGATCAAGTTGTTGGCCGATGCCTTTAACCGGATGAAGGTCTCTCTGGCCAAAGCGATGGATATCCTTCGTAAATAACACCCCAAGGTGGGGCACATCATAACATTCGTAGGAGGCGATAGAATGAAACGTATGCTGCAGATCCTTACTATTTTTGTTGTCGTTGTCGCATTGGCTTCACCGGTTGTTGCCGCCAGTTCACGCAAAGGTAAGAAAGTCTTCAAAAAAAGTTGCAAGACCTGCCACACGAGAAAGGGCGAAGGAGGTAAGCTCTCCCCACTGGCAAAAACCATGGCTCAGTGGCGCCTCTATTTCAAGAAAGACCAGCACAGTGACAAGCCGGAAATCTGGCAAGGCATGAGCGAGAAGGATCAACAAAACCTGCTTAAATTCTTCCTCGATTTTGCCCTCGACGCTGAGCAGGCGGAAACCTGCGGTTGAGGTAGAACTGTCGACGGCCTACCGGGCTGTCGCCGCATAACGCATAAAAAGGGACGGCCGCTTAAAGGAGGGCCGGCCCTTTTTTCTTGGATGCATAATCCAGACATAGGTACGCCGGGAGTCTCTCGAGCCACCAAGGAACATAAGCCGCAAGCGATGATAATTCCCCACCTCTCGGTCGCAACCTGAAAGCGAATTGAGCCGCCTTTACGCGCGGCCCTGATCCAAGGCAATCAAACAACCGGTTTCAGCACGAAGTCTGTACCCATATCAGCCCTGGCTGGAGCCATCACTACAGCCTTCTGCTCAAGCAAAAAGCAGAGACCTTCACTGCCGGTTGCGTCGCCAGAAACTGCGGAAACAGCGCGGCGAGATACAGGGCGCCGTTGCCTGAAAACTCTTTGGGCTGCAAACATTCCTGCGCGCTTCTTTCGTAGTGAGACGTCAATCGCCTCTCCCCCCCCCTATTCGAGAATCATCACATATCGTATAATTTACCTGAAGCTACACCAATATTTTCCTTCTAAGTGACGGTAGGGTGGCCCTGATTAGGGTCGCCGCCGCCCGGCATTGAAAGGAGATGTGAATATGATCGGGAAACTAGTATTGATGCTTCTGTTCGGCACGTTTCTGTTGCTGGCGTTTGGCCAAAACGCTCTGGCGGGAACTGCTGAGGGTCCGGGCTTTTTCGATCCAGAGAATGAGGCCATGCTCATTGAGTCTGACGAC
>JAAXQE010000163.1 GCA_012974425.1 Geopsychrobacter sp. | reverse complement strand
TATCAAGAGTCACTACTACCGCAGCCACCGCATGATCAACCCAACCGGGGTTGTGCCTGGTGGTCCATTGCTTGATTTCGGGCAAACCCATGATCGTAACAGGTTCGCTTGAATGGCAGGGAGGGGGCGCTGACAGGCATGTACCTTAGTTGACAGGAATTTACTCTTTCTGTTATCTTGACGAATCTAGCTGTACCCCGGAAAAGACATGACTCTATCTTAAGCCCTGGTATTCTACCGGGGTTTTTTTATGGTCAATTATCAGTATAAGAAGGTTTTATGGAGTTCAACAGTTTCAATTTCAATCCCAATATCGTCGCAGGTATCGCCGCGGCTGGCTATACCACGCCGACCCCGATTCAAGCCGAGGCGATTCCGCCGGTTATGACCGGACGCGATGTGCTGGGTTTGGCTCAGACCGGCACCGGCAAAACGGCGGCATTTGCTCTGCCGATGCTTCAACGTTTAAGCGAAGGGGAGCGCGGCAAGGTGCGTGCCCTGATCGTTGCCCCGACCCGTGAGCTGGCTGAGCAGATCAACGAGAGCATTATTGTGCTCGGCAAGCAGACCGGCCTGCGCAGCATGACGGTCTATGGCGGGGTCAGTATCAATCCTCAGATCAAAAACCTGCGCCGCGGCGTCGAGATTGTGGTGGCCTGTCCGGGTCGTCTGCTCGATCATATCGGTCAGGGAAGCATTAATCTCAGTCAGGTTGAGATGCTGATCCTCGATGAGGCCGACCGGATGTTCGATATGGGCTTTCTGCCTGATATCCGGCGTATCATCAAACAGATCCCCAGGCAGCGTCAGACCCTGCTCTTTTCGGCAACCATGCCGAAGGAGATTTTGCGTCTGGCTCACGAGGTTTTAACCAACCCGGAAACCGTCAAGGTCGACTCCCTGGCTCCGGCGACTACTGTCAGCCATGCACTCTACCCGGTTGGGCAACATCTTAAGACCGACCTGCTGTTGCAACTGCTGAAGAAGACCAATACCGAATCGGTTCTGGTCTTCACCCGCACCAAGCATCGCGCCAAGCGCCTCGGTGAAAAACTGACCAAGGTCGGCTACAAGGCGGCATCCCTGCAGGGGAATCTGTCGCAAAACCGCCGCCAGGCCGCGCTGAGTGGTTTTCGTGACGGCAGTTATCAGATTCTGGTCGCGACCGATATCGCCGCACGCGGAATCGATGTCAGTCAGATCTCCCATGTGGTCAATTTCGATATCCCCGACACCCCCGAGGCCTATATTCACAGGATCGGTCGGACCGGTCGGGCCGCACGCACCGGCGATGCCTTCACCATGATTTCCAGTGAAGACACCCTGATGGTGCGGGCTATCGAAAAAGCTCTCGGTCAGGAGATTCAGCGCCACACCCTGAGTGATTTCGATTACAGCGTACCCGCGCCACGTAAAGAGGCTCAGCCCGCTAAGCCGGCCCGGCCGCCCAAGTCCAAACCGGGCGTAAAGACGAGTGCAGGCCGCAGAAGCCCCAGGCCCGAAGGTTACGGCCCTGGCCCGGGGAACAAGGGGAAGCCAGCCTCACGCCGCCGTCCGCAGACTGGCAGGTCTACACCCGCGTCAAGAGGGCATTAAGTAAAAGGGCAGGGGTGACAGGAGCCGCGGATGGTATAATCCCTTGCCCTGTCATCTCTGCCAAGCTAAACCTTCCGGTCTAGTGGATGGATGAGAATGGATAACTCTGCACCTCACAATTCGCCGAAGAAAAACTGTCCCTTCTGCGCCGAAGAGATTTTAACTGCCGCTATCAAGTGCAAGCACTGTGGTGAGTTTCTGGATGACTCTAAATCTCCCCGATCTACAGAAAAAAATTCCCCCTGGTATCTGCGTAAGACCTTCATTGTGATCGCCCTTGGTTTCGTTGGACCACTCGCCTTGCCGCTTATCTGGCTGCGTCCCCAGACTTCCCTGGTCTGGAAAATCGGCCTCAGTATCGGGATCTGTGTTCTGACCTGGGTCCTGTATCAGAGCACCCTGCAATCGATTCGGATGCTTGAAGACTATTACGAGCTGTTGAATAACTTGTGATCCGGGGCTGCCTAGCCTCGAGCACCTCAGGATCATCCATCCCTCGCCTACAGCTAGCCACTCATTGTCTCGCTGCTGACTCTTCGCAAGCGGTGCAGCGTTATCTCCGGCGGGCAGCAGTAGCGCACCTGCAGGCATGAGCTGCCTGTGCCACTGGAGGTGTAACCGCGCACTCCGGCATGTTGCCAACTGCCACGGCTGTATTGCCTGCTGCTGCGGCAGTAGGTCAGCAACGGCAGACCGCCCGGCAGGCAGATCTGACCACCGTGGGTGTGGCCACAGAGGTAGAAGTCGATTTTCGCCAGCGCAGCAGCTTCGACAACTTCCGGGGTGTGGGAGAGCAGGATCGAAAAGGCGGCGTCCGGCAGAGTGCTGCAGGCCTTTTCGAGATCATGGGTGCCGTAGAAGTGTGGATCGTCGATCCCCGCCAGATAGAGACTTTCGCCTGCCCGATCGATGCGCACCGATTCGTTCAACAGCATACGCAGACCGAGCCTCTCGAAGCCGGGGACCTGCTCGATGAAATCATGATTGCCGAGGACGCCGTAACAACCGTGGGTACAGATGATATGTTCCAGCAGTTGCGCCATTCGCTCATGGGTCGCGTTGTAATCGAGGCGATTACGAAATCGGAAATCCCCGGTCATGACGCAGAGGTCGTAGTCCAGTTGGTCCAGGATCGTAGCTAAGGCCTTTCCTTGATCGAGCATGCCGTCGATGTGCAAGTCAGAAAGATGCAGGATTCGGAAACCATCAAAGGCCTCTGGCAATTCGGCAAAACCGGTTACGACTTCAACCACCTGAAAATCCAGACTGTTCTGCAGGCCGCGTTCGAGAAGTCCCAGGCCCGCCAGGATGGTTTTGAGTACCCTCGGCAGCGCGCGCAGGTTCAACCAGTGAAGGCGGGCGAGGCCTTCGCCGAACAGGGTCGCTGAGAGGTTCTCCTGTTGACGCAGACGTTTCGCCAACAGCTCCGCGCCGATGCGCTGCTGGAGAGCTAGGAGTTCGTTCCGATCCTGCGTCATGCTTTGGTCCCTGATTGTGGTGGTCTGTTGTACGGATTGTTTAAACTCAGCCAATTATAGCTGTGGAATTCCCCCCCCGCCCTAATCGCACATCACCTTGGGAGATTATTCGAAATGCTATAGCAGTTTATGCAGATTTCGGACGGAGGTATTTGGCTTATGGGGAAGATTTTCGGAGAGCGCAAAAGCACTGATCTGCAGAAGAATCTGTAACTTAGCACTTCAGGGTGTCTGAGAGATGTGAGATTTTGCTCGGGTTGGAAGGCACTGGAAAGGGCCGCAGATTGCGACCCTTTCCAGTCAATACTTAAGGTAAATTCTATTCACTGCGCTTGGTGATTTCGATCAGATGGTAACCGAACTGGGTCTTGACCGGGCCAAGAACCTTACCGATTTCACCTGTAAAAACCACTTCGTCAAATTCCTGTACCATCTGACCTGGGCCGAAAGAACCGAGTGAGCCACCAGAACGACCAGAGGGGCACTGAGAATGCTCTGCGGCAGCCTCAGCGAAATCGAGACCGGCTTCAATTTTGGTTTTCAGCTCAATACAGGCATCTTCGCTCGGGACCAGGATATGACGTGCTTCTGCTTGGGACATGTGTGTTCTCCTTGTAGATGTGGATATTTTATAAATAGAAGTCTATTTATTACCCTGAATTGTCTGTCCGGTCAAATCGGAAGATTCGTTCACCTTCCTCCTGACCATTAAACTTATTATTCTGCTGGACCTTGGCCCTGATTCCCGTCTATTTTAGCCACGTTTCTGCCTGAACGATGAAGAGGACTATCTGCGATGAATCTGATCCTGCTGCATGATGACGACTTTAGCAGCGAGTCCCTGGTGAGCCTGTGCGGCCGCCGCCTGCGACATGTGCTCGATGTGCATCGCGCCGAGGTTGGTGATTCCCTACGGGTCGGCAAACTAAATGGTTTGATGGGTGAAGGAAGGGTCCTGGCTCTGACTTCCAACAGGCTGGAGCTTGAGGTTCGTCTCGACCAGCAATCCCCGCCAGCGCTGCCGCTGACTCTGCTGCTCGCACTGCCGCGTCCCAAAATGCTCAAACGGGTATTGCAGTCGGTCAGCTCCCTCGGGGTTAAACAGATCTATCTGATTAACAGCTACCGGGTAGAGAAGAGTTTCTGGAGCAGTCCGCTCTTGCAAACCGAAAAGCTACAAGAACAGTTGCTGCTCGGTCTGGAGCAGGCCTGCGACACCATCCTGCCCGAGGTTCACCTGCGACAACGCTTCAAGCCCTTCGTTGAGGATGAGCTTCCGCAACTCGCCGCTGATACCGCCGCCTTTGTGGCCCATCCGGTCACAGATGGTGCCTGCCCCAGCGCGCATTCTGGGCCGACGACCCTGGCGATCGGTCCCGAAGGAGGCTTCATCCCTTACGAGGTTGAAAAGCTCCAGGAATGCGGCTTCACCCCGATCAGCCTCGGCCGCCGGATTCTGCGTGTCGAAACAGCCGTGCCGGTGCTTTTGAGTCGTTTTTGCCCCTGATTCTGGCTAACTGAAGGACATGGCGCAGTCAGCGGGTTTGAAAACGCAATACTCACCTAATGGGAAAAGGGACACAATGAAAGTACGTGACAGTGGGATGCCGGATGAGGAGATGTGGGATAGCTTCTTCTGCCCGCGCAAGATACTCAACCTCTTCGGCTTGAGCAAGGAAACCGGGGATCTGGTTGAATTCGGCTGTGGCTATGGCACCTTCACCCAGGCGGCCGCCGAACTGATTTCGGGTAAGCTCTATGCCCTCGATATCGAGCCGGAAATGATCCAGCTGGTCAAACAGAAATGCCAAGCGGCGGGCGCTCTAAATGTGCGCCCCCAGCTCCGTGACTTTGTTACTCAGGGGACAGGTCTGGCTGACTCGTCGGTCGAGGTGACGCTGCTCTTCAACATTCTGCATCACGCACAACCCGTGGCATTGTTCAGCGAAGCCATGCGAATTCTGCAGCCCGGCGGCATCTGTGCTGTCATCCACTGGAATTATGATGCCAGCACCCCACGGGGTCCCGCCATAGAGATTCGCCCGCGCCCCGAACAATGTGTCGCCTGGGCCGAGCAGGTGGGCTTCAGCTTTGACCCGCAAGAACGGTTTGATTTGCAGCCCTACCACTATGGGCTGCTGTTGCGAAAAGCGCTGACTTAGAAGCTTCTGCTAGTGCTCTGCCCCTGCTACTTGCGGGGATTCTTGCGCGGCACCAGAAACCTATACCCGGCATAACGGAAGACCGCACCCTCTGCGGTAATCTCTTCCAGCAGGTACTTGCCACTCAAGCTCGCGCCTGCGCGCATGATCTGAGCGTTGATTCTGATCAGGTTGGCCGAACGATTATCCCGATTAAACGCATGCATCGACATATGCAGTTCGGGAAGATCCCTTTTTACAGAGAGCGGTAACTCCTTGAGAGGGTGGATTTTTTTCTGCGCTGCGCCTGGCCCTGTTCCAGATGAGGACAGCTCAGCAGATTCTGACAAGCGCGACTGGTGAATCTTCTTTGTCGATTGAGCGGGTACCGTTGTTTTTTTCGGCACAGCCGCTATCTCTGAAAGTACCGCTAGCCTTACTGGGGGCTGCTCTTCCTCGGGAGTGGCAACCAGTGTTTCGCTAGGCTGTGGACTGGCCACTTCAAGTGCAGGTTCGAGGCGACTCGCGGGAGTTTGCGGGATGACAGCTGTCAGATTTTCTTGTCGCGGCCAGGGTCCAAACAGCCAGAGCAGCAGGGCCGCGTTCAGGAGCAGTACAGACAGCAGCAACCAGATCCAGTCGGGTCGTTTTGCTCGGGCGCTAAGCGTAGGACTGTGGACTGTCTCCAGACTTGGGACTGTCCCGTCCTGACGATTCTTGTCCGATTTTTTCAAGGCTTCGAGAATAAAAGACATAATAACTAGCCCTTTTGTCTGGCGCTAAGGGTCGGCTGTAAGCCGCTGAGCCTACTATTGAGATGAATCAGGGTGTAGGGGCCGACCACACCGTCGGGGTCAAGCCCTGCGCTTTTCTGAAATTGCCGAACTTCCTCCAGCAATCGGCCGGTAAGCGAAGGCTCTTCTTTAGTGCTGAGGCTG
>JAAXQE010000162.1 GCA_012974425.1 Geopsychrobacter sp. | reverse complement strand
GCTGAGGCTGCGTCCATTCAGGGTCGCCATCTGCTGATCCAGCCATTGCACCAACTTGCCCCGGTCTCCCGGTTTTAAACTCCCCCGATAATCTGGCGGCGACTGCCATAAGAGGACAAACTCGCCGAACCACCGTGTGGAGAGGGCTGATATCGGTACGCTGCGCGACTGCTCGCCGACAACCAGGGTCGCACTTTCGGCGCTGAGGGCAGTCAGGGTGGCGAAGAATGTGTCATCCGGGGTATTTTTGAGGATCAATACCACGGGACGATCCAACTGGCGGAGTTTTCCGAGACTGCCCCGTTTGCTCACCAGGCTCAAGCCATGCCGCCTAGCCTGTTCGAGCACCGTGCCGCGGCTATCTGCATAGCTGAATCCCCAGAGCTTGAACAGAGACTGATAGGCCAGGCTCCCGCTCCGGGTCATCTGCTGTGCGTCCCACTCCAGCCTGTCCAGTTCTAGTTGTGGATTGGCCACTGGCTTCACTGGGACTGCGACTTGAGGCTGGCGACCAACCCCGGAATTAGACGCCAGCAGGCCCGCGCCGATCGTTAGCAGCAGAGCGATGAAGACCCAGCGCCAAGGCGTAGAAGAGGTTTTTTGTCGCTGCTGTTCGCCGAAAATCTCGCGCGCCGCTTCGCTCAAAAGCGCCGGGCTGATCTCCTGTTGTTCCCTGACGTAGGCTCCCAGCAGGGAACGATCACAGAGCAGGTTGATGAGTCGCGGTATCCCGCCACTCAGTTGGTAGATTTTTTTGATAGTTGCTGCGGGGAACAAGCGCCGCTCGACACCGGCCACGGCCAGGCGATGGTCAACGTAAGCCTTGATTTCATGCTGGGCCAGCGGTTCGAGATGGTAGCGGGCCGTAATTCGTTGGGCGAACTGGCGTAACTCGGGTTGTCCCAGTAGCTGTTTCAGCTCTGGCTGGCCGAGCATGATCACCTGGAGCAACTTCTGTTTGTTGGTCTCAAGATTGGTCAACAGCCGGATCTGCTCCAGGACTGAAGGGCTCAGATTCTGGGCCTCGTCGATGATCAGTACCGTTTTGCGCCCCTTGCTGTGTGCGTCGAGCAGGAAGAGGTTGATGGCATCGATAAAGAGTTTATTGCTGAGATTCCCATGGGGATAATCGATCCGCAGTTCGTCGCAGACGGTCTCAAGCAGCTCGAGTACAGTCAGTTTTGGATTAATGACGAAGGCGACCACGGAATCTTCCGGAATCTGTTCGAGAAGACAGCGACAAACCGTCGTCTTGCCCGTTCCGACTTCACCGGTCAGCAGAACAAATCCGCCGTTGGTTTTAAGACCATAGACGAGATGCCCCAGCGCTTCACGATGACGTTCGCTCATGTAGAGAAACTGCGGATCTGGGGCTATGGAAAAGGGCTCATCCTTAAATCCGAAGTACTCTTTATACATAGGTAGGTCAGATTCCCTGGCAACAATCAAAGTCGAGCCTAAGCAGAGTCGGAATTAAGTAATTCAACCATAAGCGATATAGCACATGGAGCCATGAACGACAATTTTTTACGCACGGATGCAGCGGGTGCTGGAGAATTGCACGCGTATCATTACTAACGCTTGCCTTATATAGGCTTGAAAGGTACCTTTTGCTGCGTTAATCTTTGGCGTTAGACAACTATCATATGTGGTCTAACGTCTGTGGCGCATGGCGGCAAATCAAATACCGAGGCATACATGAACCCGAATCAGGTGGTTTGACCGCTTGGATGCAACGCAAGCGAGCACGTGAAGCCGTGAACCTCCTGTTGCTGAAGCTGGGCTAGGAAACGATAAAATGACTGGAAACAAAATGTCAAAAATTCTGATTATCTACGCAACCACCGATGGCCATACCCGTAAAATCTGTGAGCGTCTGCAACAGCTGGTCGAACAGCAGGGAAACCAGGTGGAGTTGCTGCAAATAGATGGGCCTCATCCCGATTTGACTCAATTCGATAAGATCGTTGTCGGCGGGAGTATCCGTTATGGCAAGCACAGCAAGCTCATTTACGAGTTCGTTGAACAGAACCAACAGCTTCTGGAAAGCAAGCCGAATGCTTTTTTCTCGGTAAACGTGGTTGCGCGCAAACCCGAGAAAAGTCAGCCGGATACTAACCCATACCTCAGGAAATTTCTAGCTCAGATCGCCTGGCAGCCGAAGCAGTTAGCGGTCTTCGGTGGCAATCTCGATTATCCACGCTGTGGCTATCTCGATCGACAGATGATCCGTCTGATCATGTGGATGACCAAGGGCCCGACCGCTCCCGATACAGTGGTGGACTTCACCGATTGGGATCAGGTCGAGGCCTTCGGCAAAACGATCGGCGAGATGCAGGATTAGAGGGG
>JAAXQE010000241.1 GCA_012974425.1 Geopsychrobacter sp. | reverse complement strand
CCGGGCGGCAGGGTCTGGACGGCGGTGAGGGCGGCTGCAACGTTGAACAGGGCATCGGTAGCGCGGAAGCGCGCCGGTTGCATCGCACCGGTCAATACGATGGTCTTGGCCGGAATCCCCTGCAGGGCACAACCGGTTTGAACCATGGTGTCGGTGCCGTGGGTGATAACCAGTTGCTGTGAGTCGCTCACTTCAACTGCCTGCCGAATCAGGGTACGGTCCTCATCGGTCATCTCCAGGCTATCCTTGCGCAACACCTCACTGACCTTGACCTCGATGGTCAGATTCGCTTCCTTGAGCAGCTCGGCGATGGGCGAATCCCCAACCTGAAAGCTGCTCTTGGCGTCGAAATATATCTTATCGATGGTACCGCCGGTCGTCAGGATCTCGATCATTCTTCTATCCTCTGCAGTTTTTTGTACATGATCAATTGGCCACAGCGCCGCTCACCCAGATCGGCAATCTCGGGGAGCAGTCCGGCCAGGCTGAAGCCACTCTTCTCAAGCAGGCTGCGGCTAGCGGTATTGGTCTCGAGCAGAATGGCCAGCAGGTACCTTAGCCCGGAATCTTGCGCGATCCGTTCGGCCTGCTCCAGCATGAAGTGCCCCAGTCCCTTGCCACGCGCTTGTTTGCTCAGATAATAACTGACTTCTGCGACCTGACTTAGCGCGGCACGGCCACCGCGCCAGGTTGAAAAATAGAAATAGCCCAAAATCTGCTGATCTATTTCCACAACGTGAATCTGGAAAGGGGCACTCTGATGCTCATTGAACCAGGGTTGACGTTGTGCGAGGCTGTAGGGGCTCAAGTCGGCCGAGAACCCACCTTCGGCAATTATGGCGTTGTAGAGTGCAACCAGTTTGGGCTGGTCAGCCTTGGTCGCCGGTCGATGAGTGGCGTTGCTCATGATCCTGTTTCCTTGTTGGGTAAATCTTAATCGCTGGACAATTCTGCTCTCTACGTACCAACCGCTCCCAATCTGAGTTTATGGATTTTTGGTAGGCAGGCTGGAGAGATATTCGTTGATCTCTTTTTCGATCATTATAGCCTTGTTGCGATCATAGGTATGGGTCGCAATGACGTTTTTAAACAAGCAGGAACTGCTGCCGCAGGTGGCACAGTCGATATGATGTTTCGTCAGGATTTCACCGATCCGCGGATGCTCTGCCAGCATAGCGCTGATCGTTATTTTCTCAAACTTTACCGGCAGGCGCATCGGCGGCGCACTCCTTGTCGTCAATTCAGGCTGATTTGTTGGTGGGAAATGATACTCAGGTTTGCGTGGCTTGCCAACGCAATTCGCAAATTGAGCTTTTCTCTTCCGCTTCCTTTAGCGCATACTGGCCAATAAATCTAAAATGAAAGGTGTGTGAATGTCTGCTACCAAAAGACTTGAGTTTAATCTGAATGGTGAAAAAGATTGGGAGCTCTTTGATGCCCCATCGCTGGTAGGTAATTCGTTGCGCTTTGTTTCGGGTGACCCAGAAGGGGAACGTTTTCGGGTCCGCTATTTCCGCGATACACAAGCCAACCTGATTGCACGGGTCTGGTTTGGACCCGAGACCGAAGGACCTCCCGGACATGCCCATGGCGGTGCCATGGCAGCAGTCCTCGATGAAGTCCTGGGCCTTGCGGCCTGGGCGGCGGGGCATCCGATTGTGGTCGGCCAACTGAATATCCGTTTCAGTCAGTTGTTGCCACTTGATACGGTGATGCAGGTCGAGAGTGAAGTCGTTTCAGTGGCAGGGCGCAAGATCAAGGTGAAGGGCAAAATCCTAAGTGCCGATGGGACGACCTACGCCTCGGCAGACTGTTTGTGTATTAACATTTTGAAAAGTTGAAGATGTCGCAGTAAAGTTGCAACAAAAAAGCCCGACCATTTCTGGTCGGGCTTTTTTGTTATGCAGCTATCTGCTCACTGGCCCTCTGAGAAGAGCGCTTCGTGCAGGTTGACGGTGTGGTTCTTGACTCGGCGCAGGGCCACCACCATGTCACTGAAGGTCAGGGCGGGGAGGGCGCCACAGCTGCCCTGTTTCATCCGCTCGAGATGGCCATTACGAATACTGTCGGCCAGATCATTGAGCCGGTTGGCTTCATCGTAGATCTTGCGCGTGCTGCTGGTGTCTTCGTTGTTGAAGGCCTTACACACCTGGGTGAAGAGGGCGAAGACCTCATGGTGGAACCCCTGGATATCTTTCCAGCCGTCTTCACTGAAATCGAGCTCGTATTTGTCGAGACGTTTCATGTAGGAACAAAGAGATGCGGCATAGTCGGCAATCGACTCCAGTTCGTCGGCCGCACGGATGTAGGCGTAGGCCCGATCCGACTGCTCATTGCTGGCATTGCCGGCCTGCATCAGGGTGACAGTAAAGGTTGTGATCTCATGTTGCATGACATCGGTTTCATCCTCCAGGGTCGTCACCTTGCGGAAGAAGCGCTCGCGTCCCTTCAGATCCCGTTGCAGAAAGCTACCGGCGTGGCGCAGGGCTTTGTGAACCCGGCCCTGCATCCGTTTGAGCTCCTCAAAGACCATCGAAACCCCCATGGCGACGGGCATGGTACCGGGAGCGCCGATATATTTGAATGAACCTCTCTCCGCGCCCACTTTCTCTGGCACCATTCTGGTGACCAGGGCCGCCAGGTGATTCAGAAACGGCAACATAACCAGGGTTGCAGTGACATTGAAGAAGGTATGCGCCATGGCGATATGCGCGGCAATGTAGGGGCGGTTGCCATCTGCATCGACAAAACTGGACAGGCCGGGCACAAATTCTTCGATCATTCGCACATAGGGGGCGAAAATCGCAACGATGATCACAACCCCCAGCACATTGAACACACTGTGGGCTACCGCAGCGCGTCGCGCCGGAATGGTTCCGCCGATCGCGGCGAACTGCGCGGTGATGGTGGTGCCGATATTCTCGCCCATGACCAGCGCAATCGCCGTATAGAGCGGAATGGCGCCGGTTGCCGCCAGGGCGATGGTGATCCCGAGCATCGCCGAACTACTCTGGATGATCATGGTCATCAGGCAGCCGATGAGGACGCAGCCGAGGATGCTCAGGAAGGTCTGGGCATCAAGGGTCAGCATCAGGTTCATGAAGCCCTCGTCGCTGCGCAGCGGCTTAAAGGCACCACTCATGATCTGCAGGCCGAAGAAGATCATCCCCAGTGCAACCAGCACCTTGGAACTGGCCGAGATCCGATCATTTTTCGAAAAAAGCATCGGAAAGACACCGAGGGCGATCAGCAGCAGGCCGTATTTGCCGACCTTGACTGCCAGTATCCAGCCGGTGATGGTGGTGCCGATGTTGGCCCCGAGGATCACGCCGATCGCCTGGGTCAGCTGGATCAGGCCGGCGTTGGCCAGTCCGACAACCATGACCGTGGTGATCGACGAAGACTGAACGAAGGTCGTGACAAACAGGCCGACCAGTACCGCCAGGAAGCGGTTGGTGGTCACCGAGGCGATCGACTTGCGGATCATGCCTCCCGAAAGCATCTGCAGACTATCAGAGAGATACTTCATGCCGAGGATGAAAATACCCAGGCCGCCGATTGCGGTGTAGCCCATCTTGAAGGGTTCGATCATTAGGAATACTCCGGTAACTCATTAAAGAATAAGGGGTTACTGCTTGATTACAGGATTCGGCCCATGCCGGTCGCGCGCAATTTAACCTGCTTTTGTGGTCCGGTCAAGTTTAGTTCTTGGCTGACAGGAATCAATATGAAAGGATCATTGATGGTTGTCTGACACTATATGGTTCCTGCGAATTACAGGCGTTAGTTGCGCCTTTCCTCTGTCGTTGCGCGGATAGATCTTACGCTTATCGGGTTGATGTTTTTGTTGTAATTGCAGACATGGGAGGAAAGGACTTTTATTGCAATCAGATAGGGGATCCACTATCTTGGTTTGATATTCGCACTTTGGGAGTGACAACGGAAAGCATACTGGCGTTGGCTGTGGAATGATCAGCCTTCGCTTGTCAGATTTTTCCAAGTCTCTTTAAGCCAAGTGGTTTCAGTCTGCTCTATTTAAGTACTTTTTGGAGGGGGAATGCATAACGTCGTCATTGGCCAGGCTTTGAACCGAGTTATTGAATATCTCAAACAGCACCGCGGGATCGATTTCTGCGGTTATCGCCACTCAACCCTGCAGCGGCGGCTGGCAGTGCGCATGGCACAGGTCGGCGTGCTCTCGATTGACGCGTACTGGGAGCGCTTGATCTCTGTTCTGGCCGAGCCCGATCGGCTGATCGACGTATTCGGCGTCAATGTCAGCCACTTTTTCCGTGATCCGCTGGTTTTTGAGATGCTTGCGCAACGGCAACTGCCGGAACTTATCGATAGAAAAATCGCGACTGGCAGCCGGGATATCCGGGTCTGGAGTGCCGGCTGTGGTGGTGGTGAAGAGGCCTACTCCCTGGCGATTCTGCTGCACGAGGCCTTTAAAAAACAGCAGTGCCCCTTGCACAGCTATGTCTTTGCCTCAGATATCAATGGCCAGTCGTTGCAGCAGGCTGCTCAGGCCTGTTATCCTCGCGAACAGTTCAAGGAGACGCGGCTGGGGATTCTGGATGAATATTTTACGCCGTCCGCCAACGGCTATACGGCCCGCCAGTTTCTGCGCGAGATGGTCCAGTTTTGCTGTGACGACCTGACGTCGCCGACCTGCATGGCGCCAGCCGAGAGCATTTATGGCTCTTTCGATCTTATTCTGTGCCGCAATGTGCTGATCTATTTCGACACCCAACTCCAGGAGCGGGTGTTTGAAAAGCTCTACCATTCCCTGGCGCCAGGCGGAATCCTGATTCTCGGCCAGGCCGAGATCTTGCCGAAATCACTGGCAGACCAATTTCAGACCCTGGATGCGGCCTGTCGGATCTATCGTAAGCAGGAACGTTAATCTCTCAATATGAAAAACTGGCGGTGTTTTTGAATGTAGAAATTGGCGGGTTTTCGCTGGTTGAAAGGGGCACAAATGGCCGTATCTACACAGAGTAGCCTGAGCAAGCAACAGCAGCCGAACTGGTTTCAGGGCCTGCGCGGTCGTTTGACCCTAAGCTTTTGCCTGTTGTTCGTCCTCATCCTGACCGGTTTTCTGCTGGCCAGTATCTACGGTGTTCCCGGCAGCGGTTTCAACGGCCGCAAGGGGCATCAGCTGGACGAGGCGATCTACAACCTCGATCTGATTGCCGAAGCCAAGAAGGACCGCTTGCTGTTCTGGCTGAATGAACGCAGTTCCGCAGTCAACTTCCTCTCGGCCAACGACCTGGTCGAGAAGAATACCGTCGCTATCAGGACAAAATTCCCATTGACGGCCAGCGCTGCGCCGGATTCTGAACTCTGGCAGGAGCTGCAGGCGCAACCCAGCTATGCCGCGTTAATCAAGTTTTTCGTCAAAATCCAGCAGGCCTACAAGTTTTATGATTCGATCCAGATCCTCGATGCTGTAACCGGCCGCGTTCTGGTCTCGACCAGTCGCGAGCATCTCGGGCGCGATTTTTCCCGCAGCAAGGTTTACCTCGGCACCCTCAAGGCGGGTGGGGTTCAGGTGAGTGATCTGGAGTTCTTCCACGCCGGGAGCACGCCCTCTTTCTTCTTCAGTGACCTGATCCGCGATAGCGCTGGTGCGCCCGTTGCCGTTCTGGCGCTGGAGGTCAACGCCGAGCAGGCGTTGCGGCCGGTGCTGAATGCCGGCGAAGGGCTCGGGGAGCAGGGCGAGGTGCTGCTGGTTAACCAGCAGGCGCAGATTCTCACTCCACTCAAATATCCCCTCGCCAGTGGCGAGCTGGCCAAAGTCCTCGAATCCCGGATTGAGGCTGAGCCGGCCCTGGCGGCGGCGCGCGGTGAAAATGGCAATGTCGAAGCCATAGATTACCGCGGGGTGCCGGTTATGGCCGCCTACCGCTATCTTGCCATCACTCCGGAATGGGGTTGGGGGATGGTGGTCAAGATCGACAGCGATGTCATCTTTGCGCCCTTTCGCCGCGATCTGGGCGAGGCGTTCTGGCTTGCTCTCTGCGGGATGCTGATCGTCACCTTTTTTACCACGCTGCTGGCGCGCAATATTACCCGGCCGATCCTGAGCCTCGGCCGGTCTGCCGCCGGTTTCGCCGCCGGTGATTTTTCGGTGCGCTCCGCTCTGGAGCGCAGTGATGAGATCGGTGGTCTCTCTGCTGTCTTCGATCATATGGCCGAGACGGTGGAGCAGACCATGGGCGAACTTGAAGCACAGGCCGCACGATTGCAGCGGACCGCGGCAGATCTTGAGGTCCGCCAGGAGTCGCAGGCGAATGCCCTCGCTATCTCGGCTGTGCTCGCCGCTGCAGTAACTCTGGAGGAACTGCTGGAAAGAGGTCTCGATGAATTGATGCTGGTCAGCCACAGTCAGGTCGGCGCCATCTATCTTGCGGGCAAAGAGGCCCCGGGGGTTTTCAGCCTGGCGCAGCAGACAGGGGTGGCATCGGGCATAGCGCTCGAGAAGGGGATAGTGCTCGGACAGGGGAGCCTCGGCCTGACCGCACAACGCCGTGTGGTCGAGGTCTTGCAGGATATCCCAGCGCAGACCAGATTCTCGATCGCAACCATTGCCGGTGAAAAGCAGGCCAATAGCATCGTGAATGTGCCGCTGGTGCTGCACGACGAGGTGGTCGGTATTGTCGCATTGGCCAGCCTCTACCCGATCGGTGCGGGAGCAGTAGAGGCCCTCGAAATGACGCGCGGACAGCTCGCCACTGCGATCAGCAATGCCACAACGCATGCGGAAACGGAGTCTTTGGCGAGCGATCTGCAAACCAAGAACGAGGAGTTGCAGGTTCAATCCGAGGAGTTACAGGCCCAATCAGAAGAGATGCGTGCGCAGACCGAGGAGTTGATCGCGCAACAGCAGCAGGTCGAGGCGGCGGATCGTCTGAAATCGGAGTTCCTATCCAACATGAGCCACGAGCTCAGAACCCCGCTGAACAGCATCATGGCGCTCTCGCAGTTGATGATCTCGCGCGGGCCGGGCAAGAATCCGGCAGAGGAGGCGGAATATCTGGCGGTCATCGAACGCAATGGGCGCAACCTGCTCAACCTGATCAATGATATCCTCGATATCTCCAAGATTGAGGCCGGACGGATCGAGATCGAGGCGAGTGATATCGATACCCTTGGTCTTCTCGATCAGGCCCTGGAGACGGTGCGCCCGCTGTTGAGCCAGAAGGGGCTTGAGCTGAAGGTCCATCCCCATAAGGCGCTGAAGCTGGTCTCCGATCAGGACAAGGTGCAGCAGATTCTACTCAATCTGCTCTCCAACGCGATCAAGTTTACCGATCAGGGGGAGATCGAGGTGGCGGTAGACAAGGCTGGCGCCTGGGGGGTTGTTTTTTCTGTGCGGGATAACGGCATCGGTATTGCCGAGCGGGACCTGGACCATATCTTTGATGAGTTCCGTCAGGTGGACGGCTCGACCACCCGGCGTCATGACGGGACCGGTCTGGGCCTGGCGATCTGCCGCAAACTGGCGCGGGTGCTGGGGGGTGATATCAGTGTCAGCAGTGAACTGGGGAAGGGCAGCCTGTTCAGCCTGACTCTGCCGAGCATCTATGCTGTGCAGTCCGACGCATTGGTAGCGCCGCGCGAAAAGCTTGCACCGCCGGTGACCCTTCCGGCGTCAGTTGTGATCAATTCTGCAGGCGGGGATGCAACACAACCGCAGGTGCTGGTGGTGGAGGACAATCCGGTGGCCGCGCTGCAGATCCGTTCCGTGCTCGAAGAGCATGGCTACATGGTTCAAGCAGCTGCCGGCGGCGCCGAGGGCCTCGCCTGTGTCCGGACCCAGATACCGGATGGCATCGTCCTCGATCTGATGATGCCCGGCATCGATGGCTTTGAGGTGCTGGAACAGATCCGCTCGACGCCGGAGACCGCCACCCTGCCGGTGCTGATCCTCACCGCCAAGGAGCTGACCGCTGCGGATCGCGCGCGGCTGAGCCATAACAATATCAGCCAGTTGATCCAGAAGGGGAGTGTCGACCGGGAGCAACTGCTGGCCGCCGTCGATCGCCTGATCCGGCGGCATGTCGAGCCCGTAGTGCTCGCGGCAAAGCAACCGCTGGAGCGGACCCATTCTGAGATCCGTTGGAAAAACCTCGCACAGGGGCCGATCCTCATCGCCGAAGACAATCCCGATAACCGCCTGACCCTGCAGGCCCTGCTCGACGATCTCGGCTATCGGCATATTGCCGTCGAGGATGGTGCACAGGCCGTAAGCGCAGCGCAGGATGAGAGCCCGGCACTGATCCTGATGGACATCCATCTGCCGGTGCTCAGCGGGCTGGATGCCACGCGCCAGCTTAAATCCGACCCCGCTTCCTGCGAGATTCCGGTCATTGCCCTGACCGCGCGTGCCATGAAGGGTGACCGGGAGAGCTTTCTGGCTGCCGGTTGTGACGATTACCTGTCCAAGCCGATTGATCAGGCCGAGCTGCAGCGGGTGCTGGGGCACTGGCTGGGCGAGGGCTGAGTCTGATGGGCATGGCGATGACCGATAACCCGCAGGCAACCTTACTGCTGGTCGATGACAAGCCTGACAACCTGTATAGCCTCGGTCAGGTGATCAGTGAATACCTGCCCCAGTGCCGGCTGCTGAGTGCAAGCAATGCCGTGCAGGGGCTGAAATTGGCAGATTCTCAACCGCTGGATGGTGTGCTGGTTGACCTGCAGATGCCGGGGATGAACGGCATCGAGATGTGTCGCCAGCTCAAGGCGCAGGCCCATACCGCCAGGGTGCCGGTGATCCTGATCACCTCCCACTCGTCCTCCCCGCGGCTGCGTGCCGAGGGTCTGGATGCCGGCGCCGAGGATTTTATTGCCCGCCCGATCGATAACCTCGAACTTGTCGCCCGTATCCGCACCACTCTGCGCATGAAAAATGCCGAAGACCGCCTGCTGCAGGCCAATGCCGAGCTCGAGCAGCGGGTGGCCCAACAGACCGCATCGCTGCGCGATTACCAGAAGGCGGTCGAGAGTACCCGCGATCTGGTCGCGACCATCGATCTGCAATACCGCTACCTGGTCGTCAATGAGGCCTACCTGCACTATTTCGCATTGGAACGGCATGAGGTTCTGGGCCGAAACCTGACCGAAATTCTCGGGCGGGAGTATTTCGAGTTGGAAGTTAAACCCAAGATCGATCGGTGTCTAGCGGGCGAGCGGAATAATTACGAGCTCTCCCAAACCTTTCCCCACCTGGGGCTGAGGCATATGCTCAAGGATTATGCGCCGCTGCTCGATGCCGCTGGGCAGGTCGGGGGGGTTGTGTGCGTCATGCGCGATATCACCGCGCGTAAGCGGGCCGAAGAGGAGTTGCAGGAGAGTCGCCAGAAGCATAAGCAACTTTCAATCGAATTTCAGACCCTGTTGAACGGGATCCCCGATCTGTTGCTGCTCCTCACGCCACAGAAGCAGGTCGTCTGGGCCAACCGTGCCGCCGAGCAATATCTGCTCAGTGCGGGCTCAGACCTGGTCGGGGAAGTCTGTTCCCAGCTCTGGCAGTGTGAGCGTTTCCCTTGTCTGCAGTGCCCGGTGGAACAGGCTTTCGCCGCTGGCCGCAGTCAGGAAACCCTCAAACGCTCGGCCGACGGACGTTATTGGGGGATCAAGGCCTTCCCCTTGAACGGACAGGCGGGGGTGGAGAACGTGATCCTGCTGGCGGCCGACATCAGCGAAAAAATCAGACTGCGCGAGGAGTCGCTGCGTTCCAGTCGGCTGGCGTCACTCGGTGAGCTGGCCGCCGGGGTGGCGCATGAGATCAATAACCCCAACGGGCTGGTGATGCTGAATGCGCCGTTGCTGCTCGACATCTGGCCCGATCTGCGTGCGGTGCTGGACAAACATTACCGGGAGCAGGGTGATTTTCTGCTGGGGCGGATGAATTATGAGCGGCTACGCACTGAAATTCCGCGGATGCTGAGCGATATCTGTGATGGCGGCAAACGGATCAAGAATATTGTCGATGATCTCAAGGATTTTATCCGTGAGGAAGACCCCGAGAGTTTTGGGACCCTCGATATCAATCAGGTGGCGCAGGCTGCAGTGCGTCTGGTGAATAACCAGCTGAGCAAGGCGACCCATGACTTTTCAGTCTGCTATGCTGCCGATCTGCCGCAGATCAACGGCAGTTTTCAACGCCTCGAACAGGTGCTGGTTAACCTGCTGATCAATGCCTGCCAGGCCCTCCCCGATCCGAACTGCGCAATCTCTCTCTGCAGCCGTTTTAATCCCGAGACGGCAATGGTTCTTCTCGAAGTACAGGACGAGGGACGCGGGATCAGTGACGATCACCTGCCGCATATCACCGATCCCTTCTTTACCACCCGCAGGGAGGAGGGCGGCACTGGCCTCGGTCTCTCGGTCTCCGCGCGCATCCTCAAGGAGCATGGTGGGCGCATGGAGTTTTCTTCTACTCAGGGCAAGGGGACCAGCATCACTCTGTCCCTGCCTGTTTCTCAGAAAGTAGACCGCCGATGAATGAACCACGTTATCCCGCGCAGCCGCTCCTGCTGGTTGACGATGAGGTCTCCTGGTTGAACAGTTTGAGTATGGCGCTCGAGTATGCCGGGGGGATTAACCATGTGCAACACTGTCAGGAGAGCGACCGGGTCATGGAGCTGCTGGCCGCGCAGGAGGTCAGCCTGGTGGTACTCGATCTGACCATGCCGAAGCTCTCGGGTGAGGAGTTGCTGAAACAGATCGTCGCGGAATACCCCGGGCTGCCGGTAGTGATTCTGAGCGGCCGAAATCAGCTGGAGACCGCCGTCGCCTGTATGAAAGCTGGCGCCTTCGATTATTTTGTCAAGACCGGTGAGATGGAGCGTTTGCTCGCCGGGATCAAACGCGCCCTGGCGCAGCAGCGGATTGAGCAGGAGTGTCGTCTGCTGAAAAACAAACTGCTCAGTAACGGACTCGAGCAGCCCGAGGCCTTCGCCAGCATCATTACCGACAACAAAAAGATGCGCTCCCTGTTCCAATATGTCGAAGCCATCGCTGCGAGTAGCGAACCGGTGCTGATCACCGGTGAGAGTGGCGTGGGCAAGGAGCTGTTCGCGCGGGCGGTGCAGCAGTTGGGGCGGCCGGAGCAGCCCTGGGTCGCGGTCAACGTCGCCGGACTCGATGATGAGCATTTCGCCGATACTCTCTTCGGTCATCTGGCGGGGGCCTTTACCGGCGCCAGACAGGGGCGGCCAGGGATGATCGAAGAGGCCGCTGGCGGCACCCTTTTTCTGGACGAGATCGGCGATCTGAGCCTGGCCTGCCAGGTCAAGCTGTTGCGCCTGCTCCAGGAAGGGGAGTATTTCCCCCTCGGGAGCGACCGGCCGAAGCGGGTCAGGGCCAGGTTCGTCTTTGCCACCAATCATGACCTTACTCTCCGTCAGCAGCAGGGACTTTTCCGCAAGGATCTCTACTACCGCTTGCGCTCGCACCTGGTCGAGATCCCCCCGCTACGGGAACGCTACGAGGATCTTGCTCCGCTGCTCAACCATTTTATCGCTCAAGCGGCACAGGACTTGGGGATTGCCCCTCCCGTCGCCCCGAAAGAGCTGGTGCTGTTGCTGGCGAACTATTCCTTCCCCGGCAATGTCCGTGAATTACGCGCCATGGTTTATGATGCGGTCAGCCAGGCAAAGGCGGGGAAGATCTCCATGGCCCCCTTCCGCAAGCAGATCGGCGACCTGCGCGCTATCAGCCGCACCAATCCGGATTGTCGGTCGGCCGCGTCCGGAGCAGCAGGGGGTGGATTATTAACCCCGGCCCTGCCCAGCCTGGCCGAAGCCGCCGAACTGTTGGTCAACGAAGCGCTGAAGCGCTCCGCCGGTAACCAGTCGATCGCCGCCGAACTGCTCGGTATCTCTCGCCAGGCCCTGAACAAGCGGCTGAAAAATCTGCAGAAATAAAGCCGCGTCTGTCTTTGGCGGGTGCAACATAAGTTGCTGTCACTCTTCTGGTTGCACCCCTGTTCTGTCCCTTGCTGCGCTGCTCGCCGCGATTTGCTCATGGTCATAGCGCAACAGCCGTCAGGCTGCGGCCGGGCGCCCTTCGCTCAGGGTGCAGGGTTTCGCCGGCGACAGGGCAGTTGGCTCTGAACCCTCTGCGGCGGCACCCTCACCCCTGTTTCGAGACTCGGTCCTGTCAACCATTGTTGCAGCCCCGCTGCTGCGGTCGGCTTGGCGCATCCTTCAATAAAAATCCTGTGAAATCAGTAGAATACGCGATCTGCTCGACTTGGTAAGCGTTTTGCAATTAAAAATTCCTGAATCTTAGCATCGGTGTGGTTGGCGTCTGGGCCCTGGGTCCTTATCTGTCATCGCCACCAATCGGTCAGAGCGATCGGAAGGTAACCGAAAAACAACCGGAGGAGTTGAGGCATGAAACTTGGAATCAGAATCGGCTTGAGTTTTGCGGCACTGCTGCTGATCACCGCATTCATGGGTGGACTGGCTATCTGGAACATGGAGGGTGTATCCGAACAGGTGCTAGTGCTCGATAAAGAGTATATCCCGGAGGTGCAGGTGGCGAACCAGATTGAACGCCAGGCGATGCTCACCATGTTTGAGATGCGTGGTTATACCTATACGGGTGATGAAAAGTTTTTCATCAAAGCCGGGAGCAGCCTGGCGAAACTCAAGCTTAAACTGGCTGAGGCCAAAGCCCTGGCCGATAGTTCCCAACAGCTGGTCAAACTCAAGGAGGTCATCGCCGGCCTGGAGCGGGAGGTTGCCAGCTACGAGCAGCTTTCAGACGAGGCGGTCGGTCAGGATCAGGCGTTTGATAAACACCTCGCCGGGTTGGTCACCAATGGTGGCCAGATGCTGAAACTGGGTGCCGAGTATCTGGCTGGTCAGGATAGGAAGATTCAGCGGGATATCGAGGCCGGCGCTGGTGCCGATGCGATCAAACAACGTGTCATGAAACTCCAGACGATGAACGAGATTGTCGGTTTGACCAACGCTACGCGGATGGCGGTCTTGCGTTCCCTGGCGATGCGTGATCCCAGCTACAGTCAGGCGGCCGTCGTCAATATTGATGCCATCCTTAACAAACTATCCGGCCTGAGTGGCAATACCGCGAAGGCGAATGATCTCAGTTTTCTGGCTAAAATCGAAGGCGCGGCCAAATCCTATCGGACCGGCATGGGCCTACTGATCGAGAGTTGGCTGCAAGTGCAGGATCTGGCTCAAAAGCGGACGGTACTCGGAATGCAAATTCTGGCTGACAGCGAGAGTACCTCGGTCAAGGGGCTGGAACATGCTATGACGATCGCCGAAGAGACGGTCACCACCCTGGAATCGTCACAGACCATGCTGATTTCCGGTCTGGCGGTTGCCCTGTTGCTCGGCGTTGGCCTGGCCGTGCTGGTCACCCGCGCCATCACCGGTCCGATCATCAAGGGGGTCAATCTGGCCAGCGAGATCGCCAAGGGGGACTTTAGCCAGCGCTTGAGGTCGGAGCGTAAGGATGAAATCGGTCAGTTGGCCAAGGCACTGGATACCATGTCGGATAGTCTGCAGCAGGCCGCCGGGGTGGCCGAACAGATCGCCGCCGGCAATCTGCAGGTCGATGTCCCGCTGGCATCGGACAAGGACCAACTGGGCAAGGCGTTGCACGGCATGGTCGAGAACCTGAACGATGTTCTGGGTCAGGTGCAGGTCGCCGGCGAGCAGATCGCCTCCGGCAGCTCCGAGGTTTCCGATTCGAGTCAGTCCCTCTCGCAAGGGGCCACCGAAAGCGCCGCCAGCCTGGAAGAGATCACCTCATCGATGACCGAGATGGGCAGCCAGACCGCGCAGAACGCCGAAAATGCCGGGCAGGCCAATAGTTTGTCACTGGCAGCGAAAAGTTCGGCGGAAAAGGGGAACGAGCAGATGCAGACCATGGTCTCGGCGATGACTGAGATCAATGCGGCAAGCCAGGATATCTCCAAGATCATCAAGACGATTGATGAGATCGCCTTCCAGACCAACCTGCTGGCGCTGAATGCTGCGGTCGAGGCGGCCCGAGCCGGGCAGCATGGCAAGGGCTTCGCGGTGGTCGCCGAAGAGGTGCGCAACCTGGCGGCGCGCAGTGCCAAGGCGGCCAGTGAGACCGCCGAGCTGATTGAGGGCTCGGTCGTAAAAGCCAAACGCGGGACGCAGATTGCCGGTGCGACCGCTGAGGCGCTGGGTGAGATCGTTGACGGGGTGACCAAGGTGACCGACCTGGTGGCGGAGATCGCCGCGGCCAGCAACGAGCAGGCCCAGGGGATCAGCCAGGTCTCGCAGGGGCTGAGCCAGATCGACCAGGTGACCCAGCAGAATACCGCCAGTGCCGAAGAGACTGCGGCGGCCTCCGAAGAGCTTTCGGGGCAGGCGGCGCAACTGCAGCAGATGTTACAGCGTTTCACCCTGCGCCATGCCGGGCAGTCGATCAGGTCCACGCCTCCAGCCACTTTCGCCGCACCGAAATCGGTTGGCTGGGCAGAGCCGATGGCTGCTGCACCCTCTTCTCCCCCAGAGCGGCATACTGTCACGCCGATCGCTCTGGATGATACGGAGTTTGGTCGGTATTAAGCTGGGTCTGGTTAAAATGCAGCCGCTGTCTGCATGGCAGATGGCGGCTGCTCTTGTTCCTCACGTATGGACATTTCAACTGTGTATACTGATTGTCGATGTACTTTGAGGATTTTTTGGAAAGTGGGCAGCATATGCTGGAAATCAGACCGGTACTACTACTCGTAGATGACAATCCTGGGAATCTGCTGGTTTTGCAAGGGGTGATTGCCGACAGCATACCTCTTGTAACCATCGAGACGGCCTGTAGTGCCGACGAAGCCTTGACCTGGGTGGCCAAACGTAAATTTGACGGGATCCTCACCGATGTCCAGATGCCGGTAATCGACGGACTCGAACTCTGCCGGCGACTCAAGGCCGATGTTGCCAGCGCTGATATCCCGATTATCCTGATTACCTCGCATCTCTCCTCCTCGACGTTTCGTGCCGAGGCGCTTGCCGCCGGTGCCAACGACTTCATCTCTCGGCCGATCGACAATGTCGAATTGGTCGCGCGCATTCTCAGCATGCTGCGGACCAAGCGGAATCAAGACCGACTGCGCACCTCCAATACCGATCTGGCCCAGCAGGTCGCACGGCAGACCGTCTCGTTGCGCGAATATAAGAAAGCAGTCGAAAGCTCTCTCGATCTGGTGACGACGATCAGTGCCGATTATCGCTACCTGATGGTCAATGAGTCCTTTAGCCAATATTATTGCCTCGATCGAGAGCTGATTATCGGCCAGCATGTGACCGCCTTCTTGTCGGGGGATACCTTCGCCAGGGAGGTCAGGCCCCGGCTTGACGCCTGTTTGCAGGGTGAGACCCTGGAGTTTGAACGATCACGCAATTTTCTCGAACTGGGGCAGCGGCATCTCTTGACCCGTTATTGTCCCTTGAAGGGGGAGGATGGGCGTATCGAGGGGGTGGTCGCGATTAGCCGTGACATCACCGAACGCAAGCAGCTTGAGGAGCAGCTTCAGCAGAGCCAGAAGATGGAGGCCCTCGGCACCCTGGCCGGTGGCATCGCGCATGATTTCAACAATACCCTGGCGGCAATCTTCGGTTACGCTCAGCTATCGCAGCGGCACGTTGAGCCCGAGTCAAAGCTTGATCAGAATCTGCAGCAGATCTTTCTCGCAGCGAATCGGGCCAAGGATCTCGTTAAGCAGATCCTCAGCTTCAGCCATAAAAGTACAGTGGAAAAGGAGCCGCTGGAGATCCATCTTGTCGTCAAGGAGGCCGTGAAATTTCTGCAAGCCTCCATCCCGAAGACGGTGCTCCTCCGCGAGTGCATTGCTGCGGAGACGGGCACGATCCTGGCCAACCCGACCCAGATCCACCGGGTTATGATGAATCTCTGCACCAACGCCTCACAGGCCATGCAGAATCAGGGTGGAGTCATCGATGTGCGCCTTGCGCCGGTCCTGGTCGATCCGACTTCAGCCGCAAGCCATCCCGATCTTCGGCCCGGCCCCTATGTTCTACTTGAGGTCAAGGATGATGGACCGGGGATGGATGCGCCGACGATAAAGCGGATCTTCGAACCCTTTTTCACCAGCAAAAAGCTCGGCGAGGGGACCGGCATGGGGCTGTCTGTGGTTCATGGCATCGTTCAATCCTGCGGGGGAGCGATTCTGGTCGAGAGTCGACCGAATCAGGGTGCGACTTTTTCGGTTTACTTGCCCCGCAAGCTGGGGGTAACCAGGATCAGCCCGGTGAAGCCTGTCGTGCTGCAACGGGGCACGGAACATATTCTGCTGGTGGACGATGAGAGTACTCTGGTGCAACTGGGGGAGCAACTGTTCGGTTCGTTGGGCTATCGGGTGACTGGGAGCACTGACAGCCGTGAGGCCCTGGAACTCTTCCGCCGCACACCCACTGAATTTGATCTGGTGATCCTCGATCTAACGATGCCAAAGCTATCGGGCGAGAACCTTGCGCGGGAGATCCTGGCGCTCAGGCCAGATATCCCGGTCATCTTTTATACCGGCTATCCTGGTGCTATGGATGAGGAGAGGGCTCGCAGCATCGGGGTCAAGGCGTTGCTGATCAAGCCTCTGAGCCGTGCCAAATTTGCAACCGAGCTCAGACGCGTACTGGATGGAGCGGTCCGTGAATCTGCGGCGCTCAACGTTGCATCGGCGCCAGTCTCCGCGAATTACTAGGTGGGTGAGGCGTCGCTTGCAAAAGAAGTTGAGAAGAGCCACCTGTGCGGTGAGTGAGCAATCGATTTGCGTAGATGGTTGATTAATAAGAAAAGCCCGCGATTGCGGGCTTTTCTGGGTTCTATCAGCGGGCCAGACGAATATCCTAAAAAGCGCAGACAGGGGTTAACGACGGTTGCCCATGATCCGCAGCAACATCAGGAACAGATTGATGAAGTCGAGATAGAGGCGCAGGGCGCCGATGATGGCGGCCTTTTTCTGACTCTCTGCGTCACCGAAACCGGCGGCGCCGATCTGTTTGATCTTCTGGGTGTCGTAGGCGGTCAGGCCGACGAAGACAAACACGCCGATGTAGCTGATCGCCCAGTTGATCATCTCGCTCTGCAGAAAGATATTGACCAGCGAGGCGATGATGATGCCGATCAGCCCCATGAAGAGGAAACTGCCCCAGCCGGTCAGGTCACGCTTGGTGACATAGCCGTAGAGGCTGACCGCACCGAATGTTCCTGATGCGACCAGAAAGGTGCTGGCGATGGAACTGCTGGTGTAGATCAAGAAGATCGAGGCGAAGGTCACCCCGTTCAAGGCCGAATAGAGCAGGAACATCAGGGTGGCGGTGGTAGCGCTGATCTTGTTGATCGCCGCCGACAGGGCGATGACCAGACCGAGTTGACCGAGGATCAAAGCATAAAAAATCAACTTGTTACCGAAGATCAGGTTCAGCAACCCCTGACTCGAAAGGGTCAGCATTGCGGCCAGGGCGGTCAAGGCGAGGCCGGCGGTCATCCAGCCGTAGACCTTGGGGAGAAAACTGCTGGCGCTGCTGATTGCCGCGGTTGCGGGAATGGACTGTCTCTGATTAAACATTGAATTTCTCCATGCCAAAAGTAGAAGTTTTATCCTGAGAATATAGCCGATTCAAGGGCTTGAACGCAAATAGTGCGAGGCTTTGCAGTCAGAATAATAACGCCGATTGTTGCGATATCCCCCTGTGGCTTGCTAGAAGTTTTTCTGTTGTTATCCTTGGCAATGAACCTCTTGCCCAGGATAACTTATGTTTGCGATCGGGAGCCATGCCGAGTTGAAGTCCTCGATCGATTCTATCGGGGCCTGTATTGCTTTGTTCGAATTAGACATGGAGCAGACGATTCGTCTGATTTCGGCCAATCGACACTATGAAGAGATTGGCGGAATGCCCGTTGAAGAGATGATCGGGGGAAAGTTAAATGAAATTTTCCCACGTTATCTGGAAACCCAGATCACAGAACAAATCGCTCTCTGTATCGAAAATCAATTACCCTCTGAGGATGAGTTCGTGATTGATCGCGAAGGGCAGATCCGCTGGTGGCGCATTATTTCATCGCCAGTCTTCTCCAAGCTCGGACGTGTCAAACGGATTATGAATACCTGTATTGAAATTACCGAAAAAAAACAGCTGGAACTGTCGCTGGAGAGTAGCCATAGCCGTTTCGAGGCGGTGGTCGCAACCGCCTATGACGGCATTGTCAGTATTGATGAAGATCGCACGATCAAGTTGATCAACCAGGCGGGCCTGGATATCTTCGGTTACACCCGTGCAGAGCTCGTCGGTCAGCTCCTTGAGCAGCTGCTGCCTCAACGCTACCGCGACAAACATCAGGCCTATGTCGCAACCTTCGCCGAATCTCCAGTGCATTCGCGGCCGATGAAATCCCGGGCAGCGGTACGCGGTTTGCGCAAGGATGGCAGCGAATTTCCAGTCGAAGTGACCATTTCGAAAATCAAGGTCGGTCCTAATCTGGAGATGACCGCTGTGGTGCGTGACATCTCCGAACGCTCCCGTTTGATTGAAGAGCTGCAGAAAGCCGCGATCGAAGATGGACTGACCGGTATCTATAACCGTCGTCACCTTGAACGGATCATCCGCCGTGAGCTGTTACGCTGTGAGCGATTTGGCGGTGATATGGCCCTGATCCTGTTCGATATCGACCGGTTCAAGCAGATCAACGATTCGCTGGGCCACGAGGCTGGCGATCTTGCTTTGCAAGAAATAACGCAGTTGGCGCAGGAGTCGATCCGCGATGTTGATGTCTTTGGCCGCTGGGGCGGCGATGAATTTTTAGTGATCCTGCCCGGAACAAAGGCTGAGGATGCGGCGACCTGGGCAGATCGCTTACGCAGGCAGATTGAAGGACATCCGCTTGAATACAATCAGCAACCGATTCCGTTGCGCTGCAGCTTCGGTGTTGCTGACAACCATAAAGGGCTGGTATCTGTCGATCTCTTTGTCTCGCTGGCTGACCAGGCGCTCTATCAGGCCAAGCAGGCAGGCCGCAACATGGTCTGTTGTCACCCCGGCGCAGAAACCGAGGTAGAATAGGGGCTTCAGCCTCTCTTCAGCATGAATGAATGCCGCAAGTCCTCTCGGAATGAATCCCGGTCTGGCTTATTTCTCGCCTAAGCCGCCTTTGCGCGACACCCGGCGCTTAAACAGCTTCATCCGATAATAGCTTTCACGTTCGCGCTCGGCCAGATAATGGGAGATCCCCCGGATATCGACCTGGAGCTGCGGCAGAATTCTCTCTTCCAATACCCTGATTCGACGGGTGACGCGCAGCAACTCTTCACCCAGGCGGCGGAACATCCCCTCGAAGCGGGCCATGGCCAGCATCTCTTCGATGATTGTTTCGAATTGCTCCAGGGTTTCGTCCAGGTGGGGGGTGGCAGAGGGGTAGTCGTAGTCACGCTCAAGCAATGAACGGCTGGCACTCTCGAGCTGCTGCAGATCGCGATAGTGCAAGCCGAGGATATGCATATCGCGCAGTTCTACCCCTAACTGGCGTTGGCAGATCAGCGCCAGTGAGGCGATATAATCCTGCCCCTCCAGCCCGGTGCTCATCTGGAGCTCTTCGATCCCCCTGGAGTAACGCTGCCGGGTCTCTTCACGCGAGGCGAGGAGCGGGCGACCGATCTCCATGAATTTTTTGATCAGCGCCTGACGTCGCCCCTTAAGAATGCCGGTGCAGTTGATAACCGAGCGGCGGCGCTCTTTGAGTTGCAGCAGATTGGTGCGGGTGGCCTGGATCATGGCGGAACCAGGTTGTATTTTTGCAGCAGAGCCAGACCCAGATCGAGGGTCTGCATGATATCGCGTCGTTCTGCGCCCTGATGCACGAAGGAGCGCTCGAAATCATCGGCCATGGTCAGGATCACGCGGTCCTCTTCCAGCAGACCTTCCTTGCCGACAACCGCCTCGAGTTTGCGTAGTTCGCGCCCCTTGGCATAGCTTTGATAGAGCAGATTGGCAATCTGGCGGTGATCGGCACGGGTCTGGCCTGCGCCGATGCCGTGCTGCATCAATCTGGAGAGGCAGGGGAGGACATCGATCGGCGGGAAGATCTCTTTCTGCTGCAACTCCCGCGACAACACGATCTGCCCCTCGGTGATGTAGCCGGTCAAATCGGGGATCGGATGGGTGATGTCATCCTCGGGCATGGTCAGTATCGGCAGCAGGGTCACCGAACCGGGCCGATCGCGCAGCCGACCGGCCCGCTCATAGAGTGAGGCCAGATCAGAGTACATATAGCCGGGATAGCCCCGCCGACCCGGCAGCTCTTCGCGCGAGGTGGATATCTCACGCAGGGCGTCACAGTAGTTGGTCATGTCGCTGACGATCACCAGTACGTCCATCTGGTGATTAAAGGCCAGATCCTCGGCGACGGTCAGCCCCAGGCGCGGCGCCAGCAGCCGTTCGACCACTGGCTCCCCGGCCAGATTGAAGAAGGCGACGAAACGGCTCGGCATCTGCTCCAGGGTCTGCTGAAAAAAACTGTACTCATGGTAGGAGAGCCCCAGGGCAACGAAGACCACGACGAATTCTCCCGTCCCCGGCAGGCGGGCCTGTGAGAGGATGCGCGCGACTAATTCCTGGGCCGGCAGTCCGGCACAGGAGAAGATCGGCAGCTTCTGGCCCTTGATCAAACTGTTGAGGCCGTCGATGGCGGAGATCCCGGTCTCGATGATTTCACGCGGGAACTCGCGCGCAACCGGGTTGATCGGCGCGCCTGAGACCGCCTCCCAACGCTCGGGGATGTACATCGGTGCGCCATCGATGGGCAAAAATGAGCCGTTGAAGACCCGGCCGAGGCAGTGGCGTGACAGAGGGGCGCGCTTGACCGCATCATGGAAGGTGACGCTGGTCCTCTCCAGATCGAGACCCGAGGTTTCACCGAATACCTGTATCAGCACCTGCTCGGTGTCGATCTTCAAGACCTCCCCCTCGAGGCGTTGCCCGTCGGGGGCCACCAGGGTCACGGTTTCACCGATGCGTGCCGCAAAGACATGCTCAACAAACACCAGCGGGCCGCGGATGGCGTTGAGCGATCGGTAGCAGTGTTCAGCCAGGCGCATCAGCAACTCCCTTTTAAGATATCCGACAAGAGTTCACCCTGTTCGAGCCGCTTGACGGCCTGGGCGTGATTCTCGAGAATGCTGCTGATCCGTTGTGCGGTCTGTTCCGGGGTCGAGAAGGCATCCGCGGAGAAGCTGTTCTGACACAGGAAGTCGCGTCTGACCCGTTCGGCGGCGAAGATCAACAGTCGATCCCGATCCTGTAGGCCCTCCATGCCGACCACCTCGACCACCTCGCGCAATGCCTCCTCCTGCTGCAGGATGTCGCGGCAGCGGCGTTGCAGATCCTGCCAGTTCGGATGAATCTCCTCTCGGAAGAAAGCGCTGCATTGTTTGGCGAAAAGGGAATAGCTCTGGCTCCAGTCGATGGCCGGGAAATGGCGACTGTGGGCCAGGGTGGTATCGAGCATGTAGAAGGCACCGGCGGCGCGCAGGCAGGCCTGGGTGACCGGTTCGGAAAAGTCAGATCCCGGCGGAGAGACCGCCAGAACCATACTCAGCGAGCCGGGTTTGCCGGTTGGCGTCTCGACCACCCCGGCGCGTTCGATAAAGGCGGCGATGCGTGAACTGAGGTAGGTCGGGTAGCCCTCTTCTCCCGGGATCTCTTCCAGCGAGGAGGAGATCTCACGTAAGGCTTCGGCCCAGCGCGAGAGACTGTCGGCCAGAAAGAGCACGTCATAGCCCATGTCACGGTAATACTCCGCCATGGTCACGGCGGTATAGATCGAGGACTCGCGCGCCGCCACCGGCATATTGGAGGTGTTGGCGATAATGATGGTTCGTTCCAACAGTGGTCGTCCGCCGGCATCACGCAGTTCGCCGAACTCGCGCAACAGCCCGGCCATCTCGTTGCCCCGTTCTCCGCAGCCGACATAGACCACCACGTCGGTATCGGCGAATTTGGCAATCGACTGCTCGAGCACTGTCTTGCCGGTGCCGAACCCACCGGGGATGATCGCGACTCCGCCCTTAATCATCGGAAACAGAAAATCGATGGCGCGTTGACCGGTGAGCAGCGGGGTCGTAGCCGGTTGCCTGCGACCGCAGACGCGTGGCCGTCTGACCGAGCAGTTCTGCCAGCCGCAGAGTTGGGTGCCATCGGTAAGGGTCGCCAGCGCTCCGTCCAAGCGGATGGCGCCTTGGCTGATACTCTCTATTTCACCACTCTGGCTGGCAAAAAGCGGATGCTGCAGATGCCCTTCGGTGACAAAGCCGATCAGTTCGCCGCTGACAACGGCCTCGCCGGTCTGTTTGGCCGGAGTGAATTGCCACTCACGCTGCAGATCGAGGGAGGGGAGCTCAACGCTATTTTTGATGAAAGCGCCACTCTGTTTCTGTAGTTCGAGTAACGGTCGCTGCAGGCCATCGAAGATCCCTCCCAGCAGTCCCGGGCCCAGGGCAACCGTCAGCGGCGCCCTGGTCCCTTCGGCCGGTTCCCCAACGCTGAGGCCGTGGGTATCCTCAAACACCTGCACGGTGGTGCGTTCCTTCTCGAGATGCACGACCTCCCCCGAGAGTCGCGCGTGCCCGATATAGACCCGGTCGTAGAGCTGCAGGCCGCGAATGTCGACGCTGACGGTCGCTCCCGAGATACTGGTAACAACACCTTTCATAGCTGCAACCTCACGTGATAGCCGAGCGCCCGTCTGATCAGACGCTGCAGATAATCCTCTTCCCCGGCGCTATCCCACTCCGGCGCCGGCAGGGTCACCAGCAGACCGCGCCAGTTCACTTCGAGTTCGTTGAAACGTTTGCTGTCGATCGTCTTGACCAGGCGCTCATCAATGACCACCACCGCCACGAGTGGATCGGCTATGGTTGCGCGTAACAGCTCCTCAGCCTGCTGTGACGTAGCGGTCAACTGCCGCGCACCGGCCAGACTGAAGCCGTAGCGGGCATCTTCGGGAGTGATAAAGACAACCTCTTTCATGCCGCGCCCCCTGCCAGTGCTGTTTCAGGTGGGGCTGGGGTGTTTTTAAGCTGCCAGCCGCGCGCGCGACTGGCCAGCTGATAGCGCCAGAGGTAGTCGAGGACCAGGCCTGCCTGGAGCGGATCCCGGCTCGCCCGGTGGAGTTGTCTGGTCAGACCCGCAAACAGGAAATCTTCAACTCCTGTCGCTTCCGGGTCCCCTTTTTGGCCTGCTCTTTGTTGGATTAACTCCAGCAGTTTCGCCATGTCCTGCGCCGCCCAGATTTTTTCAGTGAGAGAGCCTGGCAGCGTACCACCTGCCAGAAATGGTGGCGGTGAGGGGATCTTCCAGTGCAGATGCTTGTAGAGGGCCAGTAGATTGCGCATATCGAGCTGGTAGAGCAGCATCTCGCGCAGTGGCCTGGAGCGACTCTCTGTCGTGGCCTGTTGCAGAAAACCTCCCCGCAGGGCCTGCTCCAGCCCGCCTGGACCCTGGCGTAGGTAGTGCGCGGTCAATCCGCCAAGAAATGCATATCTTTTGGAGAGCAGAGACTCAAGGCGACGAATCACCGTGGTGATCTTGTCGCTGCCCAGCAGAACCTTGCGTAGTTGGGGGTGCAGCAGGCTGAATTGAAGTTGGCTCTTCAGCGCCGCCGAGTCGCCGGCAGACAGGTAGCGCAACGCAATTATGAGGGTACCTAGTTCATTATATTCGAAGAACGGCAGCAGTTTGCGGCGCATGCCTTGATTCAGCTGGGCGTAGACCCAGGCATATTCGGCCTTCAGCGCGCGATGTGGATCGGCAGGGCCAGCCCATTGGCCCTGGCCACTGGTGTCGAGCGCCGCGCGCCGGTATCTGATCCGTGCAAACAGATAATCGTCGGGAGCTCCTGCTGTATCGATGTCACGCAAAAGATTCATCGCTCACCTGCCATGGGTCGTATCTCTTTAAACAGGTCCGGCAGGAGTTCCGGCCAGATGTGTATAAGTCGCTTCTCAAGGCTGTTGATGATCCGAATCCTTTTATCGCTACTCTCAACCTCAAGGCCGGCACTGATCTCTTTGTCCGTTACGATTGTTGCGCTCGGAAACGCATTTCTGGCGGCAACAGCATCACGCGGATTGACCTTGACCTGCTGCCAGGCATAGACAGGGATCTCTGCGGCCAATGCCTGAAAGAGCGGCGTCCCGCCTGCCTGTGCCAACTCTTCGAGCAACTGCTGAGCCGTTACTTTAAGGCGTTCAGCCAGGGCCTCTTCAGCCTGCAAACGACAGCTCTGGGCCTGCTTGCGTCCCGCAGAGAGTGCCGCTGCATGTTGCTCAGCATTCTCCCCTTGAAGTCGGTCCGCCGCCGCCTGCCGTTGCTGGTCAATTTTCAGCGCAGCCTCCCGGCGAAGTTGTGCGGCCTCGGCTTCGGCGTTGCGCCAGATGTTCAGGGCCTCGCCTTCTCCTTCGCGGCGTAAGCGGGCTTCCAGCTCCTGCTGTGCCATGGGCCTAGAGCACCAGAATCATCGCTGCGACGACGAATCCGAGAATCACCATGGTTTCCGGAATCGCCAGGAGAATGATGATGGTTCCGGTCAGTTCTGGCTTCTCGGCCAGGGTCCCTGCGCCGGCCGCGCCGATCCGCGACTGCGCCCAGGCCGTTGCCAGTGCCGGAATGCCAACCGCCAGAGCCGCTGCAAATGCCATCAATACATCTTCCATATTCAACCTCCCTCTTTGGGCTCGTCCATATCCACGAGCGTCATTTTTTTTTGTGTAGCGGCTTGAATTGTCGGCCGCCAAAATCGAGAAACTTACTGAAAAATTCGACGTAGTGCAGGCGCAAGGCATGCACGGTCGGTGCAAAGACCCCGAGCAGCAGATTGAAAAAATGGAGGATTCCGGCGACCAGGAATCCGGCGACCAGATCACCGCTCATACCGCCCAACTGGTTCGCGACCTGCGCCAGTAAAACGGAGCAGAGGCCGATCGCCATGATCCGTACGTAGGAGATAATGTTGCCGAAGCTTTTCAGCAGCTCCAGCGGGGCCAGCAGCCCCCCGGCAATAATCAAGAACGGTAGCAGCAACAGGATGATCCACAGCAGCGGCAGCGTATTTGACCCGAGTCCGGGGAGCAGGGTTCCCAGCAACCAGCACCCAAAGAGCAGGATCAAGAGCAGGTTGAGGATTTTGACCAGCGCTTCACGGCGCAGATGCCGCTTGAAGTCATAACGGATGCCGAGAATCAGGCCGAGCAGGATATGCGCCGTACCGACCGAAATCGCAAAGACGATCATCGGCACGATCGCCTGACTCCGTTCCTGCCAGATTGGCTGCAGATGAAACAGTTGTTCGCCCAGGTTGCCGAAGAGTTCGCCGAAGAGCAGACCGAAGAGGATGGTATGAGCTGCGGCGGCACCCAGAATTTTTGCCCCATCTACCAGATTGGGGTGCCTGGCATAGCGCACCAGCAGCCCGGCCAGCAACGCCAGAATCAAGCCGTAGCCGATATCTCCCAGGATCATGCCGAACAGCAGGGGGAAGAACAGGCCGAGAAAGGGGGTCGGGTCGTAAGAACTGTATTTGGGCAGCGGCAGCAGACTGGCAAAGAGTTCGAAGGGCTTGAAATAGAGCGGATTCTGCAACGCGACCGGCACCCGGTCCAGATCCTCCTGGCGGATCTCCAACACTGTTAAAATAACCTGACCCCGGAACTGCTCATTGATCAGCTGTTGTAAGTTCTCGACCCCCGCGGAGGCCATCCAGCCATGCACAAGGAAACACTGGCGGGTTTCATAGGCGGTCGCGGTCGCCAGATAGAGCGAGATCCGTTCATCCAGCCAGCTGAGAGCCTGCCTGTAGATCGGCAGCCAACGCTGGGCAAAGGTGATCATCTCGGCGCTCAACCTATCCTGTTGTGCCTGGGTTTGGATCAGCAGCTTGCGTAAGGCATCGCTCTTCTGGTGAAAGGGGAGATCCGACAATGTCTCTGGCAGGCCCAGTTCCGGCAACTGCTCCTCTGAAAGCAAACGGCGCAGCGTCTCTTCCATGCCTCGATCCGTGGTGATCAGGCCAACCATGCGCCCATCTTCGATGCTGGCCGTGGAGAGTCGACAGCGTCCACCGGTCTCTGCTTCGAGCAGCTGCACCAAGCAGGGGATCTCGTCAGGCTTACGGATGGTGATGCCAAAAAAGACCAGGTGGGAATTGTCGTCAACCTCTGCGACCAGTGGCTCAAGCACCTGCCAGAAGTGTAAGTGGTGGGTGAGGGAATCCAGCTCCTCCTGCCGCTGCTGTGACTCCTGTTGCCATTGGCGCGCCTGAGCGCGATGCTTGTCGACCAGCGCATTTAAGACATCGATGATTGGCATGGGGTGTAAGAAACTGGTGCGGCATGGAATGTCGGGAAGGGAGCTAAGCAGTTCGTTGATCCGCTGCTGTAATGAGATAAAAAAGAGTTTTTCGCCGACGACGCTTTCATCCAGTAACAATTCTTTGAGTTTGGCCTCATCCTCGCGCGGGACATAGCCCTGGATATCTGCTTCGGGATGAAAAACCCCCTGTTCCCGCAGCAGTTCCAGAGCGTCGAGAAGTTGCTCCTTGGGACCGACTATCTCAACTTTGGACATCTCGATGATCATCGGTTTGCCCCGGCAAAAGTTTCACGAGCTGACGACGGAGTATCTCTGCAACTGTCTGATCACTGAGCTTCTCCAGCTGGGCGCAATAATATTTTTCTTGGGCTTCCAACGCAGCAGCAGCCTGTTGCGCGCTTAGCGCAGCGGACGCCCTGTTCTGGTCATCCTCATCAGCCAGCGCCTGCAGGGTCGCATGGGTCTGCTGCTCCAGTTCAGCACGGACCATGACCAGCCAGGCATCGGCGCGGGCCTGTTCCTGTTGCAGTTGCTGCTGGATCCGATTCTCCAGCCTGATCACAGCACTCAGTAGGTGATCCGTCATGTCGATCCTCATAGCGGTGAGGCTGCATTTGTTTTCTTGGAGTATATCAAAGCATCGGCGAATTGCGGACTTAGCCTAACTCCAGGCTTTATCTGTTAGCCTGTTCCGGTACCTCTTGTAGCCTTCCATGGTGAGGAGCAGCGGCAAGGCAAGCAGAGCCAGCATCAGCCAATGAGAGAGCGAGACCGGGGCCACGCCCAGAACTTTTTGCATAAAGGGCAGGTTCATGGAGAGGATGTGAATCCCCTGGGCGATCGCCACGCCACCGACCAGAAGCCAGTTGCGCCGCAAGGGGACGCGGAAGATCGAGCAACGTTCAGAGCGGCAGTTAAAGGCCTGAATGTTTTCCAACAGCACCATCAATAGCAGGGTGCTGTTGCGCGCTGCCGCTTCATCCCATCCGAGTGATATCAGCCAGTACCAGTTTGCGAAGGCCAGCAGGCCCATGCAGGCTCCCGAGACGATCGTCTGTTCGATCATCAGCCGGTTGAAAACCCCTTCCGAGGGTGGCCGTGGCGGTCGTTCCATGACTCCGGGTTCGCCGCCCTCGAAGGCCAGCGCCACATCCTGGATGCCGTTGGTAACCAGGTTCAGCCAGAGCAGTTGCACGGCAACGAGCGGCAGGGGCAGCCCGCTGAGCAGGGCGAGGGAGAAGAGGACGATCTCGGCGGCACCGGTGGAGATCAGCAGGTAGACGACTTTACGAATGTTGTCATAGGCAAAACGGCCCTCCTCGACGCCGCTGACGATCGAGGCGAAATTATCGTCGGAGGCGATGATTGAAGCGGTATCCTTTGCCACATCGGTGCCCGAGCCCATGGCCACACCGATGTTGGCTTTACGCAGAGCGGGGGCATCGTTGACCCCGTCGCCGGTCACCGCGACAAAATGTCCAAGCAGACTCAGGGCCTCTACGATAGCGAGTTTCTGCAATGGTGCGACGCGACTGAAAACGCTCGCATTTTTCACGACCTCAAGGTACTGGGGGATCTCGGGGGAACCGATCTTCTCAAGTTGGCTGCCGGTGACCAGATCTCGCTGGTCCCGCGCGATCCCCAGTTCACAGGCGATGCTCAAGGCTGTAGCCGGGTGGTCGCCAGTGACCATGACGACCTTGACGCCAGCGGTTCTACACCTGCCGATTGCCTCTTTAACCTCGGGGCGCAGGGGGTCGATCAGGCCGATCAGGCCAAGAAATGTCAGGGGTGGAATCGCCGCCTCATCGAAATTGTCCAAACCGGTATCCACCGCCAGCCGCCCCGCGGCAACAGCGATGACGCGGTAGCCTCCCCCGGCCAGGGCAAGCGATTCTCGATTGATGGTCTCGGGGTTCACCGCCTTCCTTCCCTCCGTGGTCTGGACGTTGGCACAGAAGGGCAGGACAGCTTCAACCGCGCCCTTGAGCGCTACGCAGAGACCCTCGGTGCCGCGGTAGAAGCTGGCGGCGTAGCGGCGCTCTGACTCGAAAGGGATGTCGCCAAGATTCTCGACTGTCGAGCGGAGGATGTCGGGCGGAAGAGCCAATTTGTAAGCGAGGGCCAACAGAGCCAGGTCGACGGCGTCGCCGCTATGCGTCCAGTGGCCGTTCTTTTGGATGAGCTGTGCTTCGTTGCACAGCACGGCTGCGGTTGTCAGATTTTTGAGGCAGAGCAGCGCCGCCGGGGAGGGTTCATCTCCCTGGCTGGTCGTGACCCGGCCCTGACCCGCATAGCCTTCGCCACTGACCCTAAACAGCAGGCCGCCGGGCAGACCTATGAGCTTGACGGTCTGTTTGTTTACAGTCAGGGTGCCGGTCTTGTCGCTGGCGATGCAGGTACAACTCCCCAGCGCCTCCACCGCCGTCAGCTTACGCACGATCACATTGCGCCGCGCCATACGGGTGGTGGCGATGGAGAGGGCAACGGTCATCGCTACCGGCAGCCCTTCTGGAATGGCCGATACCGCCAGGGCAACGGCCATGAAAAAGACCTCGCTGAAGGAGGCCCCCCTGCTCAGGGTCAGCAGCGCCAGCAGCGCGACGCAGCCGAGCACGATGAAACTGATCTGGCGGGCGAAGCGTTCCATGCGGATAACCAGGGGTGGCTTGGTCGGCTCTGTTTCGGATACCGCCCTGGCGATCTGGCCGAGCTCGGTACGCAGACCGGTGGCGATGACCACCCCGGTTCCGCGCCCGGATGCGACCGTCGAACCCGCAAAAGAGAGGTTGCTGCGTTCTGCCAGGGGGCGATCCTTTTCGAGTGGACCCGTATTTTTTTGTGCCGCCTGAGATTCTCCGGTCAAGAGGGATTCGTCGATTGCCAGATTTTTGCTCGATATCAGGCGCAGGTCGGCGGGAACCCGGTTGCCTGATTCGAGAAATACGATGTCGCCGGGGACCAGCTCCTCGGCGGGGATATTCAACTCCAGATCTTGGCGCCTGACCCGGGCAAAGATGCGTAGCAGGTTTTGCAGGGCGGCGGCGCTCTTCTCCGCCTTCCATTCCTGAAAGGTGCCCAGCCCGGCATTCAACAGAATAACCGCAAAGATAAAGAGCGCGTCGGTCTGCTCGCCGATCAGCAGTGAAAGACCTCCCGCCGCCAGCAGAATATAGATCAGGGGACTGAAAAACTGGTGCAGGATGATGCTGGTGAGCCCGGGCGGTTTCCGCTCGGGCAGCCGGTTATGGCCGAACTTCTGTAACCGTTCTGCCGCCTCGCTCGCGCTTAAACCCTGCGGGCTCGAATGGACCCTTGTTAAAACATCATCCGCAGACAGCTGATGCCATGGGCTAGAGAACTTCTTCCGAGCAGGCGGGAGGGGTGATTTTTTCATCGTTTTGCCGGTTTAATGCAACAGCGTAGAAGGCGAGTGCTCAAGCAGGCAGTGAGGCATCGTGGGGCAAGCAGCGGGATGTCAGGGACCTGAGTCATGGCATTCCTCCTTTAGATAGATGGAGCCATTATACCATCCGATTCATGACATCATTCGGCCGAGCTGTTGAATTATCGAGGCAATTATTCAGAGTGAACGCAGGGGTGACAGGGGGAGGGGATATCGCCGGCTTTTTTGATTTCAGTGGATAGCGGGCTTAATGTTTGAGATCCTTAAGAATTGATGTATTATCATGGAGCGAGAGCCTGTTCCGCATGCGCCCCCTGACAGCCTGTTTGCTAACGAGAGGGTTCTTTTTCGCCCGACTCAAGCACTGAGACGCTTTTTGTTTAATTCTTACCGACATCGCTGCAGATTTCTCCTGCTGGTATCTTTCCTCATGCTAGTTTCAGGAATCGGTGGGTTTGCTCTGGACTCAGACTTTCAACGGATGAGAACGGTAGCCCAGGAACGTTTTGGCGAAAAAGGTCTCCAGGCAATTGAGGACTGGCGCTCATTCCTGAACAAAACCGCCAATCAGACTCTGTCTAAGCGCTTGAAACGGGTGAACGATTTTATCAATCTGCGCACCCAATATGTTGAGGATACCCAGTTGTGGGGTAAGACTGATTATTGGGCGACCCCGCTCGAAACACTGGGTGGCGGCGCTGGTGATTGTGAGGATTTTGCCCTGGCCAAGTTCCTTTCCCTACGTTTATTGGGGGTGCCAGCCGCCAATATGCGCATGACCTACGTACGGGCCCAACTCCCCGATGTGAAACCGCTGCGCTCACGTGCCCATATGGTTCTCAGTTATTATCCCGACAAAAACAGCGTACCGCTGATCCTCGACAGCTTGACCGCTGAGATTTTACCCGCATCCAAACGACCGGATCTGAAACCGGTCTTCAGCTTCAACAGTGAAGCCCTCTGGGTCCCTGGTCGTCCCGATCTGGTGGTCGATCCGACCAGCCGTTTATCAAACTGGCGCGATGTGGTGGCCCGCATGGGTAAAGAGGGGACAACGTTTTGATTTTATTGAAGTTATTTACTTTAATTGACAGTGATGAAAGAGGTGGCAGATGACGCTCACTCGACAGTTGTGGATTATGCTGACCCTGACGGCGGTTCTGGCTTTTGGCGGCACCTTTGTTATCAGTATGCTCAGCGCCAGAGATTACATGTCCGATCAGTTGAGGCTGAAGAATCTGGATAATGCGGCCTCTCTGGCCCTGACCCTGTCGCAACTCGACAAAGATCTCGCGACCCTTGAGCTGCTGGTCAGTGCCCAGTTTGATAGCGGCCATTATCGCTCGATCGACATAAGTGACCTTGACGGAAATCCCCTGGTTAGGCGCGAGAATCCCGCGTTGCACTTTGCTGGTCCGGGGTGGCTGACGCAGCTTTTCCCGATTCATGTCGAACCCGGGGTGGCCGAAATCCAGGATGGCTGGAACCGCTTTGCCCGCCTGACCCTGCAGAGTGACAGCAGCTTTGTCTATCTCTCCCTGTGGCAAGAGGCCAGCCGTCTGGCGTTCTGGTTTGCTCTGGGGCTTTTGTTGAGCGGTGGCTTCGGTAGCCTGCTGCTCAAGCGAATTGTCAGCCCCTTAAACGATGTTGTCGGGCAGGCCGAAGCGATTGGCGCGCGGCGTTTCATTCAGATTCCGATACCTAAGACGCGTGAATTTTCGCAGGTCGTCCGCGCCATGAATGCCCTGTCTGATCGAATCATGCATTTGTTGTTTGATGAAACCGAACGGCTTGAGGAGTTAAGGCTTAAATCTCACTATGACCCTCTCACCGGGCTTCTGCAGCGCCAGTATTTTATGAATCATCTTGAGTCCATCCTGAGTAACGAGGATGAGTCTGCCAGTGGCACCCTGATCTTCGGCCGGGTCTCCGGACTGGATCGGCTGAATCGCACCCTGGGGCGTGAGGTTGCCGATCAACTGTTAACCCGCATCGGAGAAAACCTGCGGCGTTTGACCGAAGATAAAGATGGCTGGGCGGTCGGCAGGATCGGCGGAGCAGACTTTGCGTTGTTGGTCTCAAATCGCCAAGATGTTCAGGCCCTGGCCGAAAAATTTTCAGAACAACTCCATCTCTCCTGCCATGAGGCGAGTTTGGGAGATGAGTGGCTCTTGCCGGTTGGGGCGACAACCTTTTCTCCGAGTGAAGATCTTTCGACACTCCTGTCGCGGACCGATGGGGCCCTGATATCGGCCGAAAGAGAAGGGGGACTGGCGGTCCAGATTGTTGGTCCCGATATCAGCGCTCTGCCGCTGTCGGACCTTAAATCCTGGCAGGCTGCACTGCACAAGGCGCTGCAAGCGGAAGATGTCTGCCTGGCCGCTTATCCTGTCGTGGGAAGATCTGGCGAACTCTTATACGATGAGTGCCCGATCAGACTCAGGATTAATCAGGCTTGGCAGACTGCGGCGGTATTTATGCCCTGGGCTGCGCGTCTCGGCATGCTGCCGGTGATGGACCGTCTGGTGGTCGAGAAAGCCTTGAGTCGCCTGTGCGATACGACCGAGGGGGTCGGTATCCATCTATCCGCCGAATCGATATGTGACAGCATTTTTTGCGATGCCCTGTTAACTGCCCTGCAGCATAGCGCCGCTGACATTAAAGGGACCCTGTGGATCGGAGTACCGGAATCTGCTGCCTTTCGCCACCTGGAACAGTTCCGTAAACTGTGCACGCTTTTGAAGCCTTTCAACTGTCGGATCGGCGTGGAGCGTGTCGGCAACCATCTGAAGCGGATTGGTCAACTGCATGATATGGGGATCGACTTCATCAAGATCGATGCCTCCTTGATCCGTGACATCGATCAACAGGTCGGTAATCAGGCGCTGGTGCGCGGGCTCTGCACTGTCGCGCACACGATCGGTTTAAAGGTGATTGCCGAAGGGGTCAGGTCCGAGTCTGAAAAGGACTATCTGCCGCAACTCGGGCTGGATGGCATGACCGGTCCGGCAGTCCGAATTTAAACAGTAAGAAAGGTTCAATTCAAAAGGCACGGCGGATCATCCCGCTGTGCCTTTTGTCGGTTTTATAGAGCAGTTTTTGCCTCAGTAGATCGATTTTTCACTGTCGTCAAGCAGATCGAGTCCTGGGTTGAGCGCTGCGCGCAGATGCCGTCGCTTCAGCAGCTTGTTTTGTGCCGCATCCGGCAGGTCGGTAAAGCGAATCAGCTCGCGGTCAATCAGCAGATCGATCAGGTCTTCCAGTACCCTGACCAGCGGCATGTCGGTGCCGGAAATCCTCTGTTGGTCATCTTCCAGTTGCTCGAGAAACAGTTCCAACTCTGGGGCGTCCTCGCGCGTCGATTGGATGTGACCCTCCTGTGGCGTCAGGCTGACCGCGCAGACTTGACCCAGCTCATTCCGTTTAATATAGGGCATATGTTAACTCCTGATATTGTGATTAATCGACCACCAGTTTCCCTTTGGTCAACATGTCTGTGATGATCTGCTGGTCAGTCGTCGTGCTGACATCCAAATCGACGTTTTGTAGAATGATCGTTTTGTCCTCATTGGCTGCAGTATAACCATTTTCGAACTCACCCTGACTGCTGACATGCACAACAGTATCGGAACCAGACTGCTCGAAGTGGAGATAGTCTGCAAGGTTGTCCTGCGCCTGATCTTCACCCTGCAGCAGGTCGCGTAGATCGAGGACGTCACCGCCATCTTGCGGGAGAGCCATGTCGAAGTTTGCAACCGTTTCGGAAGCAGGATCACCCACCGTAGCGGCATCGCCCAGTTCGAAATGGATGATGTCTTCAGAAAGATCCCCCAAAAGTGGCGGGTTGTCAGTTGAATCTGCTGCAAAATCGGCCTCAGTAAGATCTGTCCGTTCGATCAGTTCATCCTGGACATGCGCCATCGCCTCTTCGACCGAAACAGCCTCGAGACCGGTCTCTTCGATCAGCGC
>JAAXQE010000216.1 GCA_012974425.1 Geopsychrobacter sp. | reverse complement strand
AAATCGGCCTTGATGCGATGGCGGATATCGAAGCCGTCGCGCACCTCCTGCTTCAACTCGGTCGAGAGGCGTTGCCCGACCAGATCGAGGGCCTCGATCGCCTCGTCGAGCAGCTTCTGCCGCATCTCCTGCAGGGTTTCGACCCGTTCATAGAGACCGCGATAGAGCTCATCGAAACTGTCGGGCAGCTCCTTGGCCAGTTGCGACAGAAAACGCGGCAGCAGCCCTTTATCCGGCTTGCGCGGATGGCGCAGGCGGTTCAGGGTGCGGGCAAAGGCGAAACGCGTGACCTGCCCCGAAAAATAGCTGGTCGCAACATCTTCTAAGTGATGGGCCTCATCGATCACCACCCGGCCGAAGGGCGGCAGCACCGCGGTGGCATTATAGTTGTCGCTCTGCTGGCGCAGGGCCAGATCGGAGAGCAACAGGGCATGGTTGACCACCAGCAGGTTGGCCTGGGCCGCCCGGCGCCGCGCCTTATGGAAGAAACAACGCCCGTAATCGCGGCAGCGCACCCGGCTGCATTGGTCGGCCTCGCAACAGACCTCTTCCCAGACCGAGGGGGTCGGATTGAAGGCCAGGTCATCGCGCGAGCCGTCATGGGTTGCTTCGGCCCACTGCAGAATCTGCTGCAGCTCACTCTCTTCGCTACTGGCAAACAGGCCCGGCTCGCGCCCGGCTTCGGCGCTGCGCCGCCGGCAGAGGTAGTTGCTGCGCCCCTTGACCAGCACCGCCCGAAACTCCAGCCCGGTCGCGCGCTGCAACAGCGGCAGATCCTTACTGATCAGCTGCTGCTGCAGGTTGATGGTATTGGTCGAGACCACCACCCGCTCGCCATTGTTCAGCGCCCACAACAGCGCCGGGACCAGATAGGCCAGACTCTTGCCGGTGCCGGTGCCGGCCTCGATCACCGCCAGTTGACCACGGTTGAAGGCTTCGGCGGTACAGAGCGCCATGCGCAGCTGTTCGGGCCGATCCTCATAGCCCTTGAGCTGCCTGGCCACCTGACCCTGAATGCCGAGAATCGCCTCGATGCGGGCCGGGTCGAGTTGGGTTTCATCCTGTGGCGGGAAGGGCTCGACCACCGCATAGACGTTATCCACGGAGTTATCCACAATGTAGAAACCGACCCCCAGGCTGGCAATGCCGCTGGCTATCTCGATATCTGGTTCAGATGGGGATAGGTTGGCCGAAGGGTGATTGTGGATAACCACATCGCCGTAGCGACAGTTCTGCACCACCGCCGGGACCGCCTGTTGCGAACCCCGCGCCAGCACATCAACCTCGACCACCCGGCAATCGGCATCGGTATGGCCGATGGCAAAGACCTCGTTGCCCAATGCTTCGACAATCGCTGCCTGCAGCTGCAGGCGCGCCTCTAGTGAAAATCTTTTCTGCATGGCTGGGGATTATAGAGAGAAGGGCTGAGGATGTAAAAAGAAACCGCGAGGAGCAGAGAAAATGACTATCAGCAGCAGGAACAGATCCGGCTTAATCGGGTAGATAACGCCCGGTCTCGGGATGAATCCCCTTCCACACAAACCAGTAGACCAGCATGTGCGGCAACGGGCTGCCGTCGTCGTCTGTGACCAGCAGGCGGTCTGTTTGGGGATCTAAGTGGAGGCGGAGTTTGGCGTCGCCAAGTTCTGGGCGAATTTCACCCTGCCGCCGCAACAGCGCCAACGGGTAGGCCTGCGCTCGGCCGTCGACCACCACTCCAACCACCAGCTCCTTCTCTTTTTCTCCCGGTCCGAGCTTAAAGAAGGAGCGGAACCCGCTTAGCTGCGCATAGTAATCGAGATAGGGATCCGAGCTGTAGTCGCGTGAATAGCCGGTGTCGAGGGCGAGAACCCGGGTCGCGGGCTGTTGCTTGCGCCATTTCTTCCAGCTGGTCAGAGTCGAGGGGAACACTTCAAGCTCTGAGCCGAGTAACTTACCGGTAACCGCCTCGCCCTTGACCTGCGACCAGAGAGATTCAGTCCCGCGATCATACATCAGCAGGTTGCTGCGGTAGAGCAAGCCGGAGACACCGAAGAACCGCTCTTTGCCCTTGATCTGTCGGGAGTACACGACCCCCGCGTAGGCGAGAGGTCACCAGCTGACCAGCACCGGCAGGTCACGAAAATAATCGTTAACCAGTTCGTGCCATGAAAGAATCCGGGTCGGGTAGGCCATGGCGATGCCGTTGAGAAAGACCCCGAGCACCTGCTCGTCGTCGCGCATGAAGCTCGCCTTCGACGCGGAGACAGACTTCGGCGCCGTCAAGGCCGGGATGCCGTCACGCGGCGGGCCACCGGACATGATCTCATCGACTGCAATCGAACTGTTGCTGAAATCCCATGCCGACTCGGCCAACAACGGCAAACAGACAAGCAACAGCAGGATCAGCAAGGCCTTTCTGCATGGCTTTCCGTGCATATTCATGCGTTCAGAATAACCCGGATCTCAATCATCATGCTATGCTGGCTGGAATTTTTCAGGAAAGAATTTCATGCCCAAGCTGCAGAAAATCTATCACAGACTCGAGGCCGCCTACGGTGATCTCAACTGGTGGCCGGCCGACAGCCCCTTTGAGGTGGCGATCGGCGCGATCCTGACCCAGAACACCAACTGGCAGAACGTTGAGAAAGCGATCGCCAACCTGCGCGCAGCGGGAGCTCTCTCGTTGCATACGCTTGCCGCCCTCGACCCTGAACAATTACAGCAGCTGATCCGCCCCTCGGGCTACTTTCGCCAGAAGAGTGAACGCCTGCAGCTCCTCTGCCGGCATCTGCTGGCCCAGCACGGCAGCATCGAAACCCTGCTGCGACAGCCGCTGCCTGCCGCCCGCGAGGAACTGCTTCAGCTGAAAGGGATCGGCCCGGAGACCGCCGATTCGATCCTGCTCTATGCCGGTGCACACCCCTCCTTTGTGGTCGATGCCTACACCCGGCGCATCTTCGCGCGCCTCGGTCTGCTCAGCGGCACTGAGAGCTATGCGCAGATCCGTGAGCTCTTCATGCACAACCTGCCCAACCAGTCGCAACTCTTCAACCAGTATCACGCCCTTATCGTTGCGCACGCCAAACGGCACTGCCTCAAGCATCCGCGCTGCCAGGACTGCCCGCTTGCGCAAGACTGCCGATATCTAATTGATCAGCGGGAGATCACTGGGCTAGACTGAGGCCAGTTTTTACTCTTTAGCCGTACGGAATACCCTAACGATGCTTGCTACCAAGACCGATCTCTGGAGCCGCCGTGCGCTGATCCTCCTCGCCGCGGTCAGCGTCTGGCGTTTGTTTTACCTGTTCATTGTGCCCCTCGATCTGGGCCCGGATGAGGCCTATTACTGGGATTGGTCACGCCAGCTTGCTTTTGGCTACTACAGCAAGCCGCCCATGATCGCCTGGCTCAATGCCCTGACCACCGGGATATTCGGTGTCTCTGCCGTCGCGGTGCGCCTGCCGGCGGTATTCCTCGGCGCCGCCGGGCTCTGGGGACTGTTTCTGGCGGGGCGCAGACTCTTTGCGGCCGAGGTCGGATTCTGGACCCTGGTGGTCTGGCTGGCAACCCCGGCGGCAGCGGCGCTCGGCCTGATCATGGCGACCGATGTGCTGATGGTCTGCTGCTGGTGTCTGGCCCTCTGGACCCTCTGGTGCGGCCTGGAGGATGACGCGCTGGTTTGGAAGCTGGCCACCACGCTGCTGATCGGCTTCGGCACCCTGAGTAAGCAGATGATGCTGGTCTTTCCGCTGCTAATGCTGATTTTTCTGCTCCTGAGCCGCGAGGACCGGGCCCAACTCAAACGGCCCTGGCCTTACCTGGTGACGCTCGGAGGGCTGCTCTTTCTGCTGCCACCTCTCTGGTGGAACTCCCAAAATGATTGGATCACCTTGCGCCACACCGCCGACAACATCGGCGGTAACAATCCCGACCTGCTGGCGCGGCTCACCACCTTTGGTGAATTCGTCGGCTCACAGCTCGGCCTGCTCACCCCAATGAGCTGGCTGCTGCTGATCGTTCTGGCTTTCGGCCTCGCGTTGCAGTTTCGCCGCCAGCCACGCCAGGTGCGCTACCTGCTCTGCTTCAGCCTGATCGGACTGAGCGGCTTTTTCCTGATGAGTTTCAAGAAGAGTATCAACCCCAACTGGCCAGCGGTCTTCTACCCGGCCGGGATGATTCTCCTCGCCGCCTGGGCCCGCAACGCGATCAGCGCTGGCCGTCTCGACCGCCTACGGCGCTTGTTTGGCCCAGCCTGGAAATTTGGCGTCGTGCTGCTGCTGATCGGCTATCTGCTCCCCTTTATCAGCCAGACGGTATTAGAGCTGGGGCGTAAGGACCCGAGTTGGCGCATCCGTGGCTGGCAGGCCGCCGGGCAGAAAACCGGCGAGATCCTCGCTCAGCAACCCCGACCAGATAAAACCTTCATCCTGGGCATCGGTCGCAAGCATTCAGCCGAGTCGGCCTTCTATGTGCCGGGAAATCCACGCACCTATCGCTGGGCAGGGGACCCAGCGGTGGTGTCTTCACAATACGAAGTCTGGTCGCCACCGCTTGATAAAATCGGCTGGGATGCACTGATCCTCAGCGACGGCGGAAAACCACTTCCGGCAGACATGGCAAAATATTTCACAAGCCTGATTCCGCTCGGAACCCAAGAGATTCAAGTCGGGGGAGAGCTGCGCAGAAAACTCGATTACTATCGGGGCGGAAAACTTCAGGGGTGGCCACAAAAACCTTGAATCAGCCTATGCGCACGCAGGGTTGAGCGGGACGCTCAGGCTGCAGGGCATAGTAAAGCAGCATGCCGGTCAGATGGACCAGATAGCCACTCCAGAGCACATCGGTCAGATAGTGTCCGCCTTGCGCCATGCGCCCGACTCCCATCAGCAGCCCGTATCCAGCGCCGAGGACCAGCCAGAGCAGGGCACGCCGCCGCTGGCGGCGCCGCCAGACAAAGAAGGGCGCCATGGTAAAGAAACCGATCGCGGCATGGCCGGAAGGAAACGACTTGCCTCTCTCCAGACCGGCCCGCTCAAAGACAGGATAGAAGGGCAACTGACCACCAAAGTCGCTGGTCACATTCGGCCGCGGCCGACCCCACATCTCCTTGCCGACCTCATGCACCAGCAGCCCGGGTCCAAGCAGAACCAGCAGCAGCAGCAGGGTCGCCGGGCGCCAGTAGCGCCGGAGTGGTTGCACAAATGTGCCCGCCAGCAGTACCAGCAAGCCCCCCCCACTGATCATCAAGCCCGGCAACATGCCATAATCGTAGAGCAGCTTCCAGAACCAGTGCTCCTTGAATATCCAGCCCGCCGGTGGCCGGTAGAAAATGCCGCTTAACTCTCGATCCAGGTCGCTTAAACTGACGGCTAACGACAGCAGCAGAATCAGCGCCAGCGGCAGCATGAAATCGCGCAGCAGAATCACTGATCTCGGACTCATGCTCCGTTTCCAGAGAACAGCGCCGGAAAACGGCGGCGGAAGAATTGGTGCAGATAGAAGGTTGTAACCACTGCGACATAGGCTCCCGCCAGGGCATCAGACGGATAGTGCTTGAGCAGGACGACCCGGCTCAATATCACTCCGCCAGCCAATAGCAGCCCTATGGGCCAGCTTTTGGGCCAGAGGTACCAGAGGACCAGTGCGATGGCGACAGCCGTGTTGCTGTGGCCCGAAGGAAAGGAGAGCATCTTCGCTGAGGTTTCAAACAGGGAAAAGTCGTAGAGGTTTTCGGTGAGAAGCTTGATTGGACGCGGCCTGCCACATAAATATTTGAACAGAATGACCAAAAGCCCCGAGCTGATAACGGCACTGAAGAGAAAGAGGCCACGCAATTTCCAACGCTCAAGTGCCAGACAGGCCAGGTCATCCTGAATGTTCTGCTGCCGGAAGCGGCAGAACAGGTAGAGCCCAGCCCCGATCAGCAACGAGTAGAGCGAATCCCCCAGGAAGGTGACATGGTGGAAGAAATTAATCGCAGAGGGATCTGCTGCCAAAAAATAGTTTATCGCCAGCCGGTCAAACAAGAGATAAGAGAGTGCACAGATAAGCAGGGTCAAGACTAAGCCGACAACGAATTGCAATCCGCGGCGCGGTTCAGGGTTTTGCATAGAGCTCAAGCCTCATCTTTTTGCCCTTGGAATAATTGTAGCTATCGAAAGCCTGCAGCAAGTATAGCCGCTCAAGCAGACCGGGAGCCATTTCAGCAAACCTAGGCTTCTGGCGGCCTTCGAGGAGCAGATAGCGAAAGCTGTCGTCAGAGAGAAGTTTCAGCGCACCCTGCACATCGGTCAGTTTGGTCGCGGTGCCGTTCAAGAAAGGCAGGCTCGGCTCAGCGAAACCGACAGAAATCAACCTACCCGGAGGATGGTCATCCAGGATGCCTGCCACCTGGCGACTCGACCAGGGCAACTCTATGCGCGGCAGGATGTCAGTGAATGTGATCGGAAAGACCAACAAGGCACCCAGGAGAAACAAGGGGACGACGCAGAGAGGGGGCAAATCCTTGTGCAGCTTCCAGGCGCCGCGCAGGATGAACAGGCCGCCGAGGAGGGGGAGGAGATGCCATGGCTCAAACTGGTGAAACCAGATCGGCAGCAAGGGCAGACCAATGCAGAGGAGCAGAGCGGTAACAAGCCATACCAGAACTCCTAGGCCGCTAAGCAGCCGACACAATTTACCGGCTGCCCGGCCAAGCGTCGCCGGCTGACTCATGCCCACTGCAGTCAGCAGGGCAATTGCCGGAAAAAAGGGCATTACATAATGCGGCAGCTTGGTTGGAACCAGCTCGAAAATAATCCAGGCGGGGATAAGCCAGGCAAACAGAAAACGGACAATATCCTCGCTGCGCCGCTGCCAGAGTTGGGGCAGATAGCGCAGGGCAAACAGCGATCCCGGCCAGAAAAGGAGCGGGAAGAGCAGCAGATAGTAGCCCGGAGGAGCACCGTGTGACTCCTGGCCGGCGAGCAATTTCGGCAGAAAGTCTCCAAAGAAGGCCTTCTGCATGAATTCGCCACCGGTCGCGCTCTGGATGGCAATAAACCAGGGTAAGACTATCGCTGCCAGCAGCAGTAGACCCGCAAGCGGTCGGAGCGTTCTTATCAGGCTTAACTGCCGGTCGAACAGCGCCAGCGACAGAATCGTTGCCAGGGCAATAACCGGTGGCAGAGGACCCTTTATGAGCACCCCCACACCACAGGCAAACCAGAAGAGCAGGACGAGCGGCCATCGCCCCTTGAGCCGTTCGTGACGTTCCAGGTAGAGCAGACCGAGCAGACCCTGCATCGCAGTAATGGTCGCCAGCAGTGCGGCATCGGTCTTGGCCAGGCGCGCTTCGACCCCAAGCAGCAGACAACTCGCCACCAGCACACCCGCCAGCAGCCCGGCACGGCGGTTAAAGAAGCGCCGGCCGAAGAAACAGGTCAGCAGCACCGTCGCCAAGGCCCCGAGGCTGGAAGGAATCCGATAGGGCCAGATGACCTCCAGGGGTTGGCCGGCTAATTTAACCGTCGCTACCTGCAGCCAGTAGATGCCGATCGGCTTCTTATAGCGCGGCACCTCCTGAAAGCGGATATCGACATAATTTCCGGTTTCGAGCATCTGTTTGCTGGCCTGAGCGAAGCGCGACTCATCGCGATCTGTCGTGGGCAAACTGGCCAGGCCCGGCAGGAAAAAAAGCAGTCCGAATAACAACAAAAAAAGGTAGGCGCGCTTACCCTTTTCCAGTTTTTCCATAACAGCCAACACTGCCTGCATAAAACACCTCCGGCCACGCTACTTTAGTAGGGCTACGCGCAGATTAGAGATTCACTGAGGGCATGTCAAGCCAGGCTCTTTTTTGGCCGACAGGGGAAAATGAGTCATGTTATATTTAAACTTTTCCAGGGTTGATTATGGCTCAGACAGGATCAGGCATCGCCTATGGAAAGGGTCGATCACGGATGGAAAAAATCAGTTTTGTCGTACCGATCTACAACGAAGAAGAGAGCTTACGCCCGCTGGCTGAAGAACTCCTGGCCGTAGCACCCGATCTGGGAGCCGCCTGCGAATTCCTGCTGGTCGATGATTGCAGCAGCGATGGCAGCCTCGCAATAATCAAACAGCTGGCCGCAGAGGATGAGCGCATCCGCTATATCTCCTTTGCGCGCAACTCCGGACAGTCTGCGGCAATATGGGCCGGTTTTCAACATGCCAGGGGCGATGTCATCATCACCCTCGATGCCGACCTGCAGAACGATCCCGCCGACCTGCGCGAAATGATCAAGCATTACGGTGAGGATTTTCAGATGGTCACCGGCTGGCGCTACAATCGCCAGGACAGCCTCTCCAAAAAGCTGGCGAGTAAGTTTGGCAACTGTATCCGTAACTGGGTCACCGCCGACAATATCCATGACGCCGGCTGCTCGCTCAAGATCATGAACGCCGCAATGCTGAAAAAGGTCCGCATCTACAAGGGGCTGCACCGCTTCCTGCCGACCCTGATGCGCCTCGAAGGTGCGCGCATCAAAGAGGTCAAGGTGAACCATCGTCCCCGCCTGCATGGCGAATCAAAATATACCAACCTGCGCCGTGGCATCGAAGGGCTTTACGACCTGATCGCGGTGCGCTGGATGATGATCCGCAACCTGCGCATCGAAAT
>JAAXQE010000316.1 GCA_012974425.1 Geopsychrobacter sp. | reverse complement strand
TACGGAATCGGGGGTGTTTGAGCATTTAATGAATGTCGCTCTCTCAGTCGAGCAGCTCCACAATTTTCGCCGCCATACCGACATAGCTGGCCGGGCTCATCTCCTGCAGACGCTGCTTGTCCTCGTCAGCTAAGTCCAACCCTTCCACAAACGCGCGAAGCGTCTCGCTATCGATCTTCTGACCACGCGTCAACTCCTTCAACTTTTCGTAGGGCTTTTCGATCCCCGCCTTACGCATCACCGTTTGAATCGGCTCCGCCATGACCTCCCAGGCGTTGTCGAGGTCAGCGGCCAGATTCTGCTCGTTGAGTTTCAGCTTGCCGAGGCCCTTGATGGTTGAATGGTAGGCGATCATGCTGTAACCGAAACCGACCCCCATGTTGCGCAGCACGGTTGAATCGGTCAGGTCACGTTGCAGGCGTGAGATCGGCAGCTTGGCGGCGAGGTGCCCGAACAGGGCGTTGGCCAGACCACAGTTGCCCTCGGAGTTTTCGAAATCGATCGGGTTGACCTTGTGCGGCATGGTCGAAGAGCCGATCTCACCCGCAACGGTCTTCTGACCGAAATAGGCCATCGAGATGTAGGTCCAGAGATCGCGATTCAGATCGGTGAGGATGGTATTCCAGCGTGCCATGGCGTCGAACAGCTCGGCCATGTAGTCGTGCGGCTCGATCTGGGTGGTGAACAGGTTCTGCACCAGACCCAGCTCGTCCTCGATCACTCTTTTTGCCAAGAGCGGCCAATCGACTAATGGGTAAGCCGAGAGATGCGCATTGAAGTTGCCGACCGCACCATTCAGCTTGCCGAGCAGTTCGACCCTGGCGATGTTGCTGCTCTGCTTCTGCAGGCGCGCAGCGAAGACCGCCAGCTCCTTACCGATGGTTGTCGGCGAAGCGGTCTGACCGTGGGTGCGGGCCAGCATAGAGACATCCTTGAACTCATGCGCCAACGCTTTGAGGGTAGCGATGATCTGCTCTTGCAGCGGCTGCAGGGCGGCGTTGCCGTCTTTCAGCATCAGCGCGTGCGACAGATTATTGATATCTTCGGAGGTACAGGCAAAGTGGATGAACTCTGAAAGGTCCGACAGAGAAGTGCCGTCGATCTGCTCCTTCAGATAATACTCAACCGCCTTCACATCATGGTTGGTCACCGCTTCGATCTGCTTGATCTTCTCGGCCTCAAGCGGGGTGAAGTTGGTGACGATGGCGCGCAGTTGCGCTTCTTCTCGCGATGAAAGGGCGCGGCATTCGGGAATACCCCCCTCCTTGCACAGGGCGAGCAGCCACATGACTTCAACCTTGACCCGGTTCTTGAGCAGGGCGTATTCGGAAAAACACTCAGTGAGTGGGGTAACTTTAGCGGCGTAACGCCCGTCAATCGGGCTGATATCGGTAATCATTGGTTCTCTCCTTTTTCGTTAAGCGGACGGCAAATATAGCCAAGGAGCGTCTGAACTGCAACCCCTCTCGGATTATGGAGGGGCGCCGCTGAATAATTAGCGTTTAACCGGGATACGAGG
>JAAXQE010000315.1 GCA_012974425.1 Geopsychrobacter sp. | reverse complement strand
TCTCGGATTATGGAGGGGCGCCGCTGAATAATTAGCGTTTAACCGGGATACGAGGAGGTTGTCGAATATCGACTTCGACAGAAGCCCGCTCCTCGTCCTCAATAGCCCTGACCAGGCTGCGCCTCGGCTGCACGCTCTTGCCGCTTGACATATTTGTAACTACTGACAAGCGACATGGTTGCAGTACTTACGCCTTGACACATTAAGAAACACTGTTATGATTCACCGGTAAATCAATTTCCAGCTGACTGATTTTATTGAACCAATTATTGACCATAGGACTGACAAGCGAGAATCAATGCACGGATTTAAAGCCTTGCAACAAAAAAACCCTTCAACAAGGAGAGTGAAAATGAAGCAGTTCAGTAAAATTTTGTCGTTATTCGCCCTGGTGACGGTCGCCCTGGCGACACCGTCTCTCGCCAAGGAACGTATCGTTTTCGGCGGCGGTCCGGCCGGCGGTACTTTCCAGACCGTTGCCAATGCCATTCAGGTTTACAAGCCGGTCAAGGCGATGGAAGCATTTACGGTCAAGGCCCAATCCTCGGCGGGTTCGGTGGAGAACCTGCGTAAAACCGATTCTGGCAAAATGGATTTTAGTGTTGTCTATTCCGGCCATGTCTATCTCGGCGCCAACGGCCTGATGAAAAATGACACCAAGAAGTACACCAATGTGCGTGCGCTCTCCTTCCTCTATGGTGCTCCCGGCCAACTCGTTGTGCGCAAAGGCTCTGGCATCAAGTCGACTAAGGACCTGGTCGGTAAGAAGGTCGGCGTCGGCAACGCCGGCTCTGGTGCTTTCGCGAACTGTGAACTCTTTTTCACCCATATGGGCGTCTGGGACAAAATCGAGCGGAACGCCATGGGCTACAACGATGCCGCAGCCGCTTTCGGCAACAACCAACTGGATGCCTTCTGGCTCTTCACCGCCTTCCCATCGGGGGCCGTGATCATGGCGGCCCAGACCAACGATATCGAGATGATCGATCTGGGTGCTGATGCCGAGGCCTCCGGCTTCTACGAAAAATATCCCTACTTCGGAAAACTCGCGATTCCGGCCAGCACCTACAAGGGTGTCGACCTCGACACACCGTCCTTCCAGGATTCGGCTCTCTGGGTTGCCAACAAGGACGTTGCGGATGATGTCGTCTACAAGCTCCTTTCAGCGGTCTTCGCCGATGAAGGCCTGGCACACATGGTCGCGCAGAAGAAGACCTTCATGGCCATGTCGGTCGCCAAGGGTGCTGATGGCATCGTCACTCCGCTGCATCCGGGCGCAATTAAATTTTGGAAAGAAAAAGGGATCCTCTGATCCGAACTCTGGTCACTTAACCTCCCTGGGCAGGGCGCTCGGCCTCTCTGCCCAGGGATTCATTATCCCCTGCTCGGCAATTCCAATATCATTCTTCAGCTGACTAAGGTTTTCTGTGTATAACGAATTAAAACGCTTTGAGCAGATCCTGTTTGACCTCTGCGCCATCACCCTGCTGCTGTGCTACTCCTATGCTGCGGTGATCTCGCCAGCTGCAACCCAGTACCACCGGGGTCTCTACGTCATCGTCACCTATGCTCTGGTGTTCCTGCTGTACCAGTCCAAGTCAGCCTGGCTACGGGCCGTCGATTATCTATTGCTCATCGGCTCGGTTGTGAGCATTGGCTATTGGATTCTCAACTTTGAAGCGATCAACTACCGCACTGGTGCCGAAACCACCCTCGACATGGTCATGGCTATTATCGGCGTCGTGATCAGCGTTGAACTGGCGCGACGCGTGGTGGGAAATATCTTTGTCATTATCGGCGTCACCATGCTCGCCTACGGCGTCTACGGCGACTATATGCCCGACCTCATCTCGCACGCCGGCGCGACCTTCCCGGAGCTGTGCGTCTCGATTTTTTATAAGAGTGACGGCATCTTTGGCATTATGGCCAATGTTCTGGCGACCTACATCCTGCTCTTTGTCCTCTTCGGTGCATTTCTGGAAAAATGCGGCGCCCAGAAATTCTTTATCGACTTCCCTCTGGCTGCCGTGGGGCACAAAATCGGCGGCCCGGCTAAGGTGGCAGTCATCGCCTCCGGCTTGTTCGGTTCCATCTCGGGCAGCGCCATCGCTAACGTCGTCTCGACCGGGTCCTTTACGATTCCGATGATGAAGAAGGCTGGCTTCAAGCCGCATACGGCTGGCGGCATAGAACCCGCCGCTTCGATCGGCGGGATGTTTATGCCACCGATCATGGGTGCCGGTGGCTTCATCATGGCCGAACTGACCGGCGAGCCCTACTCAAGGATCATGCTTGTCGCCCTGTTTCCTGCCCTGATGTATTTTTTCAGTGTCTTTGTCATGGTTCACTACGAAGCCAAGAAATTGAATATCGTCGGCGAGAAATCGGAACGCAGCGCCTGGCAGATTTTCAAGAAAGAGTGGTACTTCACTCTTCCCTTGGTCGTGATCACCATCTTCATGCTCTACGGCTACTCGCCTGGTTACGCCGCCATCCTCGGCCTGGTCTCCTGCATTGCCATCTCCTGGGTGCGCAAAGATACCCGCATCGGGCCGAAGCAATTTTTAGAAGCGGCACGCAGTGGTGCCGAGAACAGCCTCAAGATCGGCGCGACGGTGGGGGTGATCGGGATTATTATTGGCGTTTTAACCTACAGCGGGCTGGTTTTAACCTTTGCCGATATCGTCATAGAACTCGCCGGCGGCTCGCTGCTCATGACCATCGTGCTGATTGCGCTGGCTTCACTGGTTCTGGGGATGGGGGTCCCGGTGACCGCCGCCTACCTGATTACGGCGGTTGTGGCCGTGCCGGCATTGACCCACCTGGGCGTCAATGTGCTCGCCGCCCACATGATCGTCTACTGGCTGTCTCAGGACTCCAACATTACCCCACCGGTCTGCATCGCCGCCTTTGCCGGGGCGACCATTGCCGAGGCAAACATGTGGAAGACCGCATTTTCGGCCTTCAAATTCGCCAAGTTTCTCTATCTGGGCCCCTTGCTCTTCGGCTATGTTCCCGGCTTTTCACTCGACGGCTCGACAATGGATATCGTCAAGGCCTTTATCTTTATTATGTTCGGCACCTGGCTCTATTCCTGGATTCTCAGCGGCATCTGGATCAAGCCCCTGTTCGGTAAAAAGCAGTCGGCCTGAAACAGCTGAAGGGGAACCGCCAGATGTTAGATTCTGAACTGGCAAGGGTTCGCAGCGCTTGGCGCCACTGCTCCGTTATCTGTTTTGTCGTTGTTCCCTGTCCGCGTTGCGCAGGGAGCTTTTTAACGGGCCTTGGGGCATTCATCCGCTGGCGGGAAAAATACCAGAAGTACGTTTGCGGGACCGAGGCTTACTTCAGGGTAAGGGCCAGTTAGCCGGGTCAGTTACGATAGGCTCATGAAGCTTTGCGCGCAGTAAAATCAGAACCTGGCGCACCGACTCATGGGTGTACTCATCTGCCGGGTCGGGTGCCTGGCCAGCCCGCTGAAACAGGGGACGTTCCTGGTAGAGTTCTCCCCAGCGCACATCGACCTGACGCACGAACTCCTCTAGCGCATAATCATTGGCCAGAATGCTATCGATCCTCTGTCGCAGCACATTGAACGGTTGTTCCAGGTGGCTGGCAACCAAGAGTTCGTTACTCCGAACCTGGCGGCGCAATATCGACTTCAAGGCCCCGGAAGGGTCCGGGGTCTGTTGGTCTATCCAGCCTGTCAACGCGCTGATCGCCTGGTCTTGGCGGGAGACGGGTGATTCTCCCTTAAGCAGGCCACTTCCAGCGCGGCCAATCGCCCCTGCCGTGCTGAATTTCTGCTGCGCACGCATTTCACGTTGGATCTCATCGTTGCCGGGTTCTTGCTGTTTACCCATCTTGCTGCTCCATATTTATACGGTTCACGACAGTAGTTAAAAACAACTAATCGCTAGCAATAGCAGCCAACCCCTGTTAGCGACGACTGTCGCAAAGATGAGAAGTGACGCCCGTTTCGAAGCTAGAGGTGCACTGCCAAGGTCGTCCCAAACCAGAAGAGTCGGATCGGATCGGAAAAGAGCGCCTGACTGGGACTGTTCCTGAAAAGTTACCCCGTTACCGCCAGCACCTCCTCAAGGGTTGTCTCACCCTCCAGCAGTTTGCGGATTGCCGCCTGACGCAGGGTGACCATGCCGTCGGCTACGGCGACTTGTTGTAGCTTGCTCAGATCGGTCTGTTCGGTGAGGGCGTCTTTGACGCTTTCGGTGAAGTCCATGACCTCGAAGATGCCGGTGCGCCCTCTGTAACCGGTACCGCGGCATTCGCTGCAACCTTCCCCCTCCCAGACCTGGCAGTTTTCAGGATCGAGTTGCAGGTAGGCGATCTCTTCGGCGCTGAGTTGCCTTTCTATCTTGCAGTTGCTGCAGATCCTGCGCACCAACCGCTGAGCGTTGACGCCGATCAGCGTCGAGGCGAGCAGGAAGGCGGGGATCCCCAGGTCGAGCAGGCGGGTGATTGAGGAGGGTGCATCGTTGGTGTGCAGGGTCGATAGGACCAGGTGACCGGTCAGCGCTGCCTGCACCGCACTCTCGGCGGTATCCTTGTCGCGGATCTCACCGATCATGATGATGTCCGGGTCCTGACGCAGGATGTTACGCAGGACGGTGCTGAAGGTGACGTCGATGGCATTTTGCACCCCGACCTGATTGAACTCCTCCATGACCATCTCGATCGGATCCTCTACGGTGACAATATTGGTCTCCGGTGAGGCCAGGGTGCGTAGCGAGGAGTAGAGGGTGGTCGTCTTGCCGCTCCCGGTCGGGCCGGTGACCAGGATGATGCCGTTGGGCCTTCGGATAAAGGCGGAGTAGAGTTGGTATTCGCGCGGGAAGAAGCCAATCTTGTCCAACTCCTGCATCAGGATGTCGGGGTTGAAGATCCGGATGACCATCTTCTCGCCGAAGGCTACCGGCAGGGTCGAGACCCGCAGTTCTACCTCTTTACGCTGGTGCTCGGTCTTGATCCGGCCATCCTGGGGGCGGCGCTTCTCGGCGAGATCCATCCGCGCCAGCAGCTTGAGGCGTGAGATGATCGGGGGGTGCAGGTTTTTCGGGATCGAGTGGATGTTGTGCAGCACCCCGTCGACCCGAAAGCGGATCAAGGAATTATTCCGTTTCGGTTCGATATGGATGTCACTGGCGCGCTGATCGAAGGCGTGTTGCAGCAGGTAGTCGACCGCTGAGATGATATGTTTGTCGTTTCCTTCCAGTTCCTGCTGACCGCGCATCTGAAAATACTGCTCGAGGTTGTTGAGGTCGCTGCCGGCCTGTTGTTCCGATTCTGCGGCCATGACCGAGGCGCGGAAACCGAAGAATTCGCTGAGAATCTTGAGGATGTCGCTGCGTGAGGCGAGGACCCGTTTGATATGGATCTTGCGGGCCTGCTCCAGACCTTCGATGGCCTGGGTCTGAAAGGGGTCAGCCACGGCGATGGTGACGCTGTCGCCCTGCTTGGCGACCGGCACCATCATGTTTTTCAGGGCAAAGCCGCGCGAGACAAACTCGGTCATGATATCCATGTTCAGCTTGAGCGGGTCGAGTTTGAGGTAGTCGAGACCGGCCGCCTGGGCGATGATCTCGGTCACCCGGTCTTCACTCAGCAGTTTGCCATCGCCCGTCTGTTCCAGGTTGAAGGAACAGATCACCTCGGCCGGTGAGACCTGATCTGCTCCCGGTCGGGTGCGGCGCTCCACGCCGGAGCGCCGGTGGCCGTTCAAACGGGCAGCCTGCGCCGCGCCGTTGGCGTGGATAAGCTCGAGTTGGGTCTCATTGATTAGACCGGCCTGGAGCAGGACCTTGGCGACGGAGTCGATATCGAGTATGCGCTTGCTGGACATTGGTTTTTCCTCGAATTGTATTCGTACCGAAATCGATGAATCATAACAGGCAGCGCTATGGCTCCTCCCTGACAGAACCGGCGGTATTCACGACCAGTTCAGCGGTCCGATCCTAGCATATTCGCGTTATGGGCAGTGATATATGTTCTGTGAGCTTATCTGCTTATCTTAGTTGGTTGGACCGACAATTGGGCCGCCAGTGAACCTGTCGGGCCGCAGGGGCGATAGATTAGGCCAGATCCTAATCAACTCGCGGCCCGTTGACAGCCTGGCTAAATCGGGTCAGTATCCCCTGCATAATCTTTGCTGTTACGGAGAATCCGTCATGAAAGTTACTGCCGTTATCCCTGCCCGCTACGCCTCGACCCGTTTCCCGGGAAAACCCCTCGCCGAGATCCTGGGCAAGCCGATGATCGAGCATGTCTACCGCCGGACTGTTGCGGCGCAAACCGTCGATCGGGTGATTGTTGCAACCGACGATCAGCGGATTTTTGCAGCGGTGCAGGCCTTCGGCGGTGAGGTGGTGATGACGCGGGACGATCATCCCTCGGGGACCGACCGGCTGGCCGAAGTGGCAGCGGCAATCGAGACTGATCTGATTGTCAATGTCCAGGGCGATGAACCTTTGATTGCGCCACAGATGATCGATGAGGCGGTGAGCCCGTTATTGAATGATGCTGCGCTTAAGATGGGCACCCTGTGCAGCTGCATCGAGACTGTCGCGGATTATTTGAGTTCCAATGTCGTGAAGCTGGTCGCTGATCGGCATAACCATGCGCTCTATTTCTCGCGCGCGCCGATTCCACATCCACGCGACATCCCGGCTAGTGAACTGCCCGCCAGGCTCGCTGAGCTGGATGCCAAGCGCCATATCGGCCTCTATGTCTATCGGCGTGACTTTCTGCTGCAGTATCCGCATCTGCCCCAGACGCCACTCGAGATGCTTGAATCCCTGGAGCAGTTGCGCGCGATGGAGAATGGCATCAAAATTTATGTGGCGACGACCGAATTTGATTGCCATGGGGTTGATACGCCCGATGATCTGCTGCGGGTCGAGGCCTTAATGCGCCGTGAAATGCTTAGGTGAGCGGGGCTGGGACGATATTTTTCTGTATCCTTTTCAGGGTTTATAAAGTCAGTCCAGATTTTCACAGGATCGGGCTTTCCTCAGCTGTCGTTTTTGTGTAACATCACCTCTTTCGACCTGAACTTGGCTGGAAGTTTTTTTTGTTTTTTAAAAATGTCCTGGCTAAACCTCAAATTAATTGCTCAAGGAGCAGATTCAGACTATGAAGACGAAGTTCCTTTTTGTCACTGGTGGTGTCGTATCGTCCCTCGGAAAAGGGCTTGCTGCCGCGTCGATCGGCGCATTGATGGAGGCGCGTGGCCTCAAGGTATCGATGCAGAAAATGGACCCCTATATCAATGTTGATCCAGGGACCATGAGCCCTTTTCAGCACGGTGAGGTCTTTGTTACCGATGATGGCGCCGAGACCGATCTCGATCTTGGCCACTACGAGCGTTTTACTTCGGCACTGCTCTCGAAAAAATCGAACTTTACCACCGGCCAGATCTACGATTCGGTGATCCGTAAAGAGCGCCGTGGCGATTATCTGGGCGGGACCGTTCAGGTCATCCCGCATATCACCAACGAGATCAAAGAGAAGATCCTCGCTAACGCCAAGGGTGTCGATATCGCGATTGTCGAAGTCGGTGGCACCGTTGGGGATATCGAGTCTCTGCCTTTTCTCGAGGCGATTCGTCAGTTCCGTTCCGATCGCGGCCGCGATAACGTGCTCTATATCCACCTGACCCTGGTCCCATATATTACGACCGCCGGTGAACTGAAGACCAAACCGACCCAGCACAGTGTCAAGGATCTGCGTCAAATCGGCATTCAGCCCGACCTGTTACTCTGTCGTTGTGATCGTGAAATACCGCATGACATGAAGGCGAAGATTGCACTCTTCTGTAATGTGCCTGAGGATGCGGTTATCACGGCACGTGACGTGCCATCGATCTATGACTGCCCTCTGGCGCTGCATGAAGAGGGGCTGGATGATCGGATCGTCGATTATCTGAATATCTGGACCAAGGCTCCCGATCTGGCCGCCTGGAAACGGATATCCAAACGGGTTCACGAGCCTGAAAAGACAACCCGGATCGCGATTGTCGGTAAATACGTCGATCTGACCGAAAGCTACAAGTCGCTTGCTGAGGCCCTGACCCATGGCGGGATTGCCAATGACAGCAAGGTTGAGCTTGAATATATCGACTCCGAGGCGATCGAACGTCACGGTGTGAATGGGATTTTTGAGAATGTCGATGGCATTCTGGTCCCCGGTGGTTTCGGCGAGCGCGGCAGCGAAGGGAAGATCGCCGCGATCAAGTATGCGCGTGAAAGCAAGCTGCCATTCTTCGGCATCTGTCTCGGTATGCAGATGGCGGTGGTTGAATATGCGCGCCACGTCTGCGGGATCGAGGACGCTTATTCGCGTGAATTCAATGCCGAGACCAAAAATCCACTGATCGATCTGATGGAGAGTCAGAAGACGGTCGACAAGAAGGGTGGCACCATGCGCCTCGGGGCTTACCCCTGTGAGCTGCAGGAGAACACCCTGGCACGGCGGATTTATGGCCAGCAGCATATCGAAGAGCGTCACCGTCATCGCTATGAGTTCAATAATGCATTTCTTCAGCAGTTAAAGGATTGCGATTTGATCTTCTCCGGCATCTATCCTGAGGCTGATCTGGTTGAGATCGTCGAGCTAGCTGATCACCCCTGGTTCCTGGCCTGTCAATTCCACCCGGAATTCCGCAGTCGTCCCCTCGATCCACATCCACTCTTTGAGTCTTTCGTTGGCGCATGCGTCAAGCAGGGGAAGTAGATGGCGATTGTTGATCTAGGATCTGTTCGTTGCGGCGCTGATCTGCCGCTGGTTCTGTTCGCCGGTCCCTGTGCGATTGAGAACGAAGGGATGTGCCTGCGGATTGCCGAGCGTTTAAAAGTCCTGAGTGAAGATCTCGGCCTGCCGCTGGTGTTTAAAGCCAGTTTCGATAAGGCCAACCGGACTTCGGTCAGCTCTTTTCGCGGTCCCGGTCTCGATGAGGGGCTACGCATTCTGCAACGGGTCAAGCAGGAGTTCGAACTGCCGGTGATTTCGGATATCCATGAGATCTCTCAGATCAAGCCTGCGGCCGAAGTATTGGACGTGCTGCAGATCCCGGCTTTCTTGAGTCGTCAGACCGATCTGCTGGTGGCCGTGGGAGAGGCCGGCAAGCCGGTCAATCTGAAGAAGGGCCAGTTCTTGGCGCCCTGGGATATTGAGCATGGCATCAGCAAGATCGTCTCAACCGGTAATCAGCAGATCCTGCTGACCGAGCGCGGGGTCAGCTTCGGTTACAACAATCTGGTGACCGACATGCGTTCGCTGGTGATCATGCGTGAGACCGGTTACCCGGTGGTCTTCGATGCGACCCATTCGGTGCAGTTGCCGGGTGGTGCGGGCGGATCATCCGGCGGGCAGCGCCAGTTTGTTGGCGCCCTGTCGCGTGCTGCTGTGGCAACCGGTGTCGATGCGCTCTTCTGGGAAGTCCATGAAGATCCAGATAACGCACTATGCGATGGGCCGAACTCTTTGCCTCTGGCTGATTTGAAGCCGATGCTGGAGCAGATGATGGCCCTCGATGCCTTAGTCAAGTCACCAGAGTCCGGGATAGAAAAATGATTGAATCCGCTAAAAAAGTACTGCAGATCGAGGCCGATGCGGTATTGGCATTGATACCGCGCCTGAATGGTGATTTCAGCCGGGCGGTCAAGGCGATCCTGGCTTGCCAGGGACGGGTCGTAGTGACCGGCATGGGCAAGTCGGGGCTGATCTGTCAGAAGATCGCCGCGACCATGGCCTCAACCGGTACGCCGACGCTCTTTCTCCATCCCGCCGAGGGGATCCACGGCGACCTGGGGATGATGACCAAGAACGATCTGGTGCTGGCGGTCTCCAACTCGGGCGAAACCGAAGAGATTTGTCGTATCCTGCCGGTCATCAAGCGAATGGGTCTGCCCCTGATCGGCATGGCCGGTAATCCGAACAGCGCCTTAGCCCAGGCTTCAGATATCTTCCTCGATATCAGTGTCGCCGAAGAGGCCTGCCCGCTGGGACTGGCACCAACGGCAAGCACGACTGCAACCCTCGCCATGGGGGACGCCCTGGCGGTTGTCCTGTTGGAAGAGCGGGGTTTTCGCGCCGAAGATTTTGCTCTCTTCCACCCCGGTGGCGCCCTGGGTAAGAAACTGCTGCTGCGGGTTGAGGATATGATGCACTCTGCTTCGGCCATTCCTCTGGTAGCGAGTGACACCCTGTTGCGTGAGGCCCTCTTTGAAATCACCGACAAGAAACTTGGCGTGACAGGTGTTGTCAACGAGGCAGGAGAACTGATCGGGGTCTTTACCGATGGTGACTTGCGCCGCGTTATGGCCTCTGGTCTCGACAGCCTGCAACTGCCGATTGACGAGGTCATGACGCGTTCACCGAAGCGGATTTTACAACGTAATCTGGCCGCCAAAGCATTACAGATTATGGAGAGCCATTCCATTACCTCCCTCTTTGTGTTTGCCGACGATGCAGGAAAAGTCCCGGTGGGTATTGTTCATCTGCATGATCTTCTCAGGGAGGGCGTAGTTTGATAAATATGAAGGCGGCCAAGATCCGTTTGTTGCTCCTCGATGTCGATGGCGTCTTGACCAATGGTCAGATCATTTATGATGGGGCAGGCAATGAACTGAAGATGTTCAATGTGCGCGATGGACACGGGCTTAAGCTGGTTCAGCGTGCCGGGATCAGGGTGGGCATTATCACTGGTCGAAAGTCGGAGGTTGTGTCGCGGCGTGCCGCAGAGTTGGGGATTGAGATTCTCTATCAGGGTGCCCTTAATAAACTTGAACCCTATCAGGAAATTTTGAGTCAAACGGGATTGAGTGCAGAGCAGATCGCCTACGTGGGAGATGATTTGATCGACCTGCAGGTGCTTCGACGGGTTGGTTTTTCAGCGACCGTATCGGACGCGGATGCCGCGGTCCGCAGCCGAGTCGATTATGTCGCCAGCCTGCCTGGTGGCTATGGTGCGGTGCGCGAAATTTGCGATCTGTTGCTGAAGGCTGGCGGACATTGGGAGCAGGTCACCGCTCGTTATTTTAGTGAAGATCAGTAAGGGTTGAGCCTTTGGCTGCAGAGGGAAGAGGCCGGCACAGAGCGCAGCGGTTGGTTGGGATTTCTATCCTGCTGCTACTGGTTATTCTTGCAGGTATGCTTTTGTCCAACGGTTTTGATGATGCGTCCCTGCCTGATATTATCGAAAAACTTCCGGAAAACGTCGATCTCGGCCTGGACCGGGTTCACTACAGTCAGAACGAAAACGGAATAGAGAGCTGGGTGCTTGATGCCGACCGCGCTGCTTACCAGCGCAAGGCTGAAGAACTGACCTTGACCGGTGTCGAACTGACTTTTTTTAATGCTGGAAGCTTCGGTGACGTAACCTTAACCGCCGCTGGTGGGGTCATGCGTCAACAGCTAAAGCTGATCGATCTGCAAGGAAATGTCCTGATCGTGACGAGCACGGGTGAGCAGTATCGCTCGGAAACGTTACGCTACGACTATGCCAAGCGATTGGCGACAACCGACGACCAGATCAGCATGCAGGGCCCACAGCTTAGATTAACCGGCAAGGGGATGGTCCTCGATCTGGTGCAGGGAACGTTGAAGGTTCGTGAGAATGTTCATGCGCTGCTTGATGAGCGCCAAACTGAAGGAGAGCAGCAGTGAATCATTACGTCTTGCTATTGCTGTTTTTATTGATGACAAACTCGGTGCAGGCCGCCGAGGATAAGGCCCCGACTGCGCCAGAGGGGCCGATTGAGGTGACCTCGCAACAGATGGAAGCCGATCAGCAGAGCGGCACCGTTCATTTTACGGGTAAGGTTGTCGGTAAGCGCGGCGAAATGACGATTTACGCCGATAAGTTGAGTCTCTTTTTTGTCGAAGTCGATGCTGTGCGTAAGATTGAGCGGCTTGAGGCTGAAGGGAGTGTGCGCGTTGTCGAGGGCGAGCGGGTTGCTACGGCGCAAAAGCTGCAATATTTTCAAGCAACAGAAAAGCTGGTTTTGCTTGGTGATGCCGAGGTTCACCAGGGTGGTAATCTGATCGCCGGTGATGAAATCGTGCTCTTTGTTCGCGAGGATCGTTCCTTGGTCAAGAGTGGTAAAGATGGTCGGGTCAGGGCTGTTTTTCTGCCAGCGCAGGAGAAACCGTGAAAACACTTCAGGCGCGGGGGCTTGAAAAGAGTTATGCCGGGCGCAAGGTGGTCGGCGGTGTCGATCTCGAGGTCAGCTCGGGCCAGGTCGTGGGGCTGCTCGGTCCGAATGGCGCAGGCAAGACGACCAGTTTTTATATGGTTGTTGGCCTGGCCAGTCCGGATGCCGGCCGGGTCTTTCTCGATGCGACCGACCTGACTGAAATGCCGATGTATCAGCGCGCGCGGCTGGGGATTTCCTACTTGCCGCAGGAGGCATCAGTCTTTCGCAAAATGAGCGTAGCCGAGAACCTGCTGGCGATCCTCGAGACCCTCGATTTGAGTCAGGCCAGGCAGCAGGAAAGACTCGAAGAATTACTTGAAGATTTCCGTATCGGTCATATCCGTAACTCAAAGGGCTACGCCCTTTCCGGGGGGGAGCGCCGGCGGGTTGAGATAGCCAGATCTCTGGTGCTTGAGCCATCTTTTTTGCTCCTCGATGAGCCTTTCGCTGGCATAGATCCCCTGGCAGTTAACGATATTCAGGCGGTTATCGTGCAGTTGAAGGAGCGCGGCATAGGTGTTTTGATTTCGGATCATAATGTGCGCGAGACCCTGGGCGTTTGTGATCGGGCCTATATCCTGAACCAGGGCGAGGTGCTTGAGCTTGGGACTCCTGAGCAGATTGCCGCCAGTGAAACGGCGCGTACCATCTATTTAGGCGAGAAGTTTAAACTTTAATCGCAAATGCAGGGTTTGGATTCGACGCACGAGAGTGGCTGGCTTTTTTACTGATGACTGACGAATTGGCACAGACTTTTCCTGCTGAGAATGATAGACTCGAAAACGAGGGTTCGGCTGAAAGATAGCGCCTGCGGGCAGAATCGGATAATACGTCTTTATGGCTTTAGATCTACGTTTACAGGTTAAGCTCAGCCAACAACTGGTGATGACTCCGCAGTTGCAGCAGGCCATCAAGCTGCTGCAGTTATCGCGGATGGAATTGCTCGATGTTGTGACTGAGGAGTTGTCCGAAAACCCGATGCTCGAGGAGAGTGAAGAGCAGGCGGCGGCCGAGCCACAGGTTGAGGAGAAATCTGCAGACGAAGAGAACTCCGAAGAGGTAAAGAACGAGGCGGATGCGGTTGATGATATCGACTGGCAGACCTACCTCGAGGGTTATAGCCTGAGTAGCACATCGACCAGTGATGTCTATGAGGACAATGAAGATCGCCCCTCCTTTGAAAGTTTGTTAACCAAGAAAAGCACCCTGTTCGACCACTTGATGTGGCAACTCAACCTCTCCAACGTCCCCGAAGCTGAGCATCAGGCTGGCGCAGAAATTATTGGCAATATTGATGATGCCGGTTATCTGCATGCCGATCTCGAAGATATCTGTACCGCCACTGCGGTCGATGAAGAGACTGCTGCTAAGGCCCTTATGCGGATTCAGCAGTTCGACCCGCCAGGTGTGGCTGGCCGCAATCTGCAGGAATGTCTGCTGCTTCAACTTGAGCGCTTGGGACAGGAGGATTCTCTCTCTGCTACGATATTGCGTGATCACATCGATGATATCGAGGGGCGCAAATACCCGATTATTGCCCGAGCACTCAAGGTCCCGCTGGAAGAAGTACTGCTGGCGGCCAAGATTGTCTCAGAACTTGACCCGCGCCCGGGCCGTGCCTTTAACCAGGAAGATGTCCACTATATTTCACCCGATATCTTTGTCCACAAGGTTGGCGATGAGTATGTTGTTACTCTGAATGACGAAGGTCTGCCTAACCTGAGGATCAACTCTTTCTACCGGTCTGCCCTGACCAACAGCGAGTCTGTTGACAAGAAGGCCGGGGAGTACATCCAGGACAAGATGCGTAGTGCTGTCTGGTTGATCAAGAGTATTCATCAGCGTCAGCGCACCATCTATAAGGTCACTAAGAGTATCGTCAAATTCCAACGCCAATTTTTCGATTATGGCATCGAGCATCTCAAGCCGCTGGTCCTGCGTGATGTAGCAGAAGATATCGAAATGCATGAATCGACGGTCAGTCGCGTGACAACGAATAAATATGTTCAAACTCCTCAGGGTTTGTTTGAACTTAAATATTTCTTCAATAGTGGGATTTCGACCACAGATGGAGATTCGGTCGCATCGGAGAGTGTTAAAATTCGGATCAAGGAGATTGTCTCCAAGGAGGATCCCAAAAAACCTCTGTCTGATCAAAAAATAGTTCAATTGCTGAAGGAGTGCGATATTCATATTGCGCGCCGTACCGTAACCAAGTACCGCGAAATGCTTGGAATCGGCTCTTCGACTGAGCGGAAAAGGTTGTTTTGAACTCCCGTTTGTATTGATCAGTGTATCTTACGGGTTTCAAGGTATAATCTAAAAAAAACGACCCGATGAGGGTCTTGCCATGAAGGAGACATCAATCTATGCAAATTGCCGTAAACTTCCGTCACATGGAAAGCAGTGAAGCAGTTCGTACCTATGTTGAAGAGAAGCTCTCACGTGTTAAGAAATACGTTGGTGAGCCGATTGATGCTCAAGTCGTTCTATCGGTTCAGAAAAAGATTCATCATCGGGCCGAAGTTACCATGGTTGCCAAAGGGCTGACCATGAAGAGTGCGGAAGAGACGGGGGATATGTATGCCGCAATCGACCTGATGGTCGATAAGATTGAGCGTCAGCTCAAAAAATATAAAGAGAAGCTTAAACACCATAAGGCTGGAAAATCTGGTAGCCGCCAGATGCAGAAAACTGTCATGACCGCTACGAGCGTTGATGAAGGGGCCAGCGAGCCAGATATCGTCAAGAGCCACTCATTCTTCGTTAAGCCGATGTCGGTTGAAGAGGCGGTAATGCAGATGGATCTGCTTGATAAAAATTTTCTGGTTTTTACCGATGACCGCTCCGAGGAGATGAACGTTGTTTATCGACGTGACGATGGCAACTATGGTCTGATCGTTCCTCAAGGCCGTTAATCTAAACATCCAGGCGACACCGGCACGAAATTTCGTGCCGGTGTCGCCCGTTTTAATATCAAGCAAAAGAGACGAACGAACAATGAAAATCAGTGAGCTTTTAAACCCGCAAGCGATCGTTGCTGATATGAAGGCGACTGGCAAGGATGCTGCCCTCTCCGAACTGACCGATGCCCTACTGACTGTTGCACCATCGCTGCGGCGGGACGAAGTGCTTCAGGTTTTGCAGGAGCGTGAGCGTCTCGGGAGTACCGGTATCGGAGATGGAGTTGCGATTCCCCATGGCAAACTCAAAGGGATGCCGGAGCTGATGCTGGCTTTTGGCCGCAGTTCAGCAGGTGTCGATTTCGAATCGATGGATGGGCAGCCAGCCCACCTCTTCTTTTTACTGCTTGCTCCCGAAGAGTCAGTTGGTGTGCATCTGAAGGCTCTGGCGAGAATCTCAAAACTTTTGAAAGATGTCGGAGTTCGTCAACAGATGCTGGACGCAACAAGTTCAGAACAGATTTATCGGCTCATTTGTGAGCGGGAAGATTAATAAAGAGTTTCGACCGATCCCCTTGTTTACCCGGATGGAGACCACCTTCTGCAGCCATGACAGAATTGACGATTCAGGAAATTCTAGACGAGAGAGAAGCAGGGCTTGATCTTGAGTTGCTGGCTGGCGCTGATGGTCTTTCTCGCGCCATCTCTGTCCCGCGTATTCAGAAACCTGGCCTTGCTCTAGCTGGTTATTACGCAAACCTTCATCCTGACCGGATTCAGGTCCTCGGCTCAACAGAGCTGAGTTATCTCGTCCAATTGCCCGAAGATAAAGCGCTCACCGCCGCCAAAGATCTTTGCGCCCGTCAACTCTCCTGTCTGGTGGTGACAAAGAATCAGGAGGTCCCGGACTATCTGTTGCGGGCCGCTGACGAGCATCACACCCCGCTGCTCCGCAGCTGTCACCTGAGTTCAGATTTCATCTCTCTGATTACCAAATTTCTGGAAGAGCGCCTGCTGCCCTCTTCGACACTGCATGGAGTCCTGATTGATGTTCTGGGAGTTGGAGTTCTTTTACAGGGCAAGAGCGGGGTCGGCAAGAGTGAGTGTGCTCTCGACCTGATTCTGCGTGGTTACCGTCTGGTTGCAGATGATGTGATTAAGGTGCGACTTAAATTGCCTTCCGTCATCTTTGGCGAAGGGATGGATCTGCTGCATTATCATATGGAGATTCGTGGGCTCGGTATTATTAATATTAAGCATCTCTTTGGGGTTGCTGCGATTCGCGAACGGAAGAAGATCGATCTTGTCTTGCAGCTTGTCGAATGGGAGCAGGGTGAAGAGTATGATCGCTTAGGCCTTGAAGAGGATAGCTACCTCATCCACGGCGTTAAGATCCCGATGATGCGCATTCCAGTCCGTCAGGGGCGCAATACCAGTACCATCGTTGAAGTTGCCGCACGCAATCAGTTGCTGAAAGAGATGGGCTATCACAGTGCTCAGGAATTTCAGTATCTGCTTGAAAAACGGATGGCTGAAGCGGCGCGTTTGCACGCTCATACCATTATCGGAGATAATCTGGAATGAGTAAAAAGCCGGTTTATGTCCTCACAGGTCTGTCCGGATCAGGCAAGAGTACTGCGGCCCGGGTCCTCGAAGATCGGGGTTTTTTTGTAATTGATAATTTGCCGTTGACGCTTCTGCCGCAATGTCTGGAGCTGACCGAGGGCGCGTTGGATGCTGAGCGTGATCTGGCCGTGGTTATCGATGTCCGAAATCGTGACTTTCTGGCGCAGTATGAGTCTATTATCACCCAGGTTGCCGGGATGGGCCATCCTCTGCGGATTCTTTTTTTTGAGGCTTCGGATGAAGTTTTGCTGCGTCGTTATTCCGAAACACGCAGAATCCACCCTCTGGCCGATGCTGAAAACTTAAGTGCTGCGATCAATATGGAACGGGAACTTCTGCAAAATGTCAAGGGGAGTGCGACCCGGGTCATCAACAGCAGTGGGCTCAACCCCCATCAATTGAAGGGTTTGCTGCTGGACAGTCTCGGGGAGAGTGAGTCTGCACCACTGCTGTTGCAGATAGAATCCTTTGGCTTTCGCTACGGTCTGCCACCAAATGCCGATTTGGTTTTTGATGTCCGTTTTCTGCCGAATCCCTACTATATAAGCGAGTTACGGCCGCTCACTGGCCTGGATCTAGGGATCCAAAAATATGTGCTCGAACAGGACGCCTGCCAGACCTTTATCGGACATCTCGGCAGGATGCTTGAATTCCTGCTGCCGTGCTATCATAGCGAAGGGAAGAGTTATCTGACCCTGGCGATAGGCTGCACTGGTGGTCGTCATCGGAGTGTTTCTCTGGTGGAAGAGTTTGCGCGACGCTTGTCTGGCAAGGATATGCGACTGCGCGTGTACCATCGTGATGTCGAAAAGGGGTAAGGGGGTCTCACTGTATTACCGATAGTTCCTCATTCATGTAAGTGGAATGAAATGATAGGTCTTGTTGTTCTTACCCATGGGCAGATGGCGGCGGAATGTCTGCGCTCTGCTGAAATGATAATTGGTCCGATTGCCGCTTGCCGTGCGATCAGTATCGATGGAAGCTGTTCCGTTGATGAGGCGACCGCTTGCCTTGCACAGGCGCTTGATGAGGTTGGTGGTGATGACGATGGAGTCTTGATTCTGACTGACATGTTCGGCGGTACACCGACCAATATTGCTGCGGATTTTCTTGCTTCAGGGCGGGTCGATATCCTGACTGGGATAAATTTGCCAATGTTGATCAAAGCCGCCAGTGTAAGGACCCAGAAAAATCTCACTGGACTCGCAGAATTTTTACGTGAGTATGGACAACAGGCGATTCTGCGTCCTGCCGATTTATTGAAATGCATGAAGTGAAAAACCGGAGTTTGGATGAGTATTGTTCTAGCCCGTATTGATACCCGCCTTATACATGGACAAATTCTGGAGACCTGGGTTCCTTATGTCCATGCCAACTGCCTGGTAGTGGCCAACGGGGATATTTCTTCTTCCCCTCTCAAGCGGATGATGATGGAGGCTTCAGTGCCGAGTCGTATTCGGGTTGAGATCGGCAGTATCACAGAGATAGTCGAACTCTTTAATAGCGGTAAGCTCGACGAGCTGCGGGTACTGTTGTTGTTCGCTACGACAGCAGATAGCCTTGAAGCCTTGCGGCATGGGCTTAAGTTTGAACGTTTGAACCTTGGTAATCTCCACGCCGGGCTGGGGAAAACCCAGTGCAGCTGCACCGTTTTTCTCGATCCTGTTGATGTTGAAAACCTTGAGCAGATAGATGGTAGCGGAGTTGATATCTCGGCGCGCTGTATCCCCGCAGATACCGCCCGGAATTGGCGGCGCTTGCTTCCTGCGAAGAAGGCTGGAATTTGATCGTCACGGAACTTGCTATCGGCGCCGGAGTGGCCCTTGTTTGTGGTTTAGACAGGGTTGCTGCCCTGCAGGTCATGATTTCGCGCCCGATCGTTGCGGCACCACTTGCAGGCTGGCTGCTCGGTGATGTCGGCATTGGTCTGGAGATAGGTCTGATGGTTGAGCTTCTCTGGCTGGCGCGTCTGCCGGTCGGTGCGGCTATTCCGCCTGATGATACTCAGGTTGCAATTGCGGGAACCGTGCTGGCGGTAAGTCTGGGACAGGTGCTCGGACAGAGTGGCCTGGAATATCAGTTGCTTTGTTTGCTGATTACTATTCCGCTGGGCAAGTTTGGTCAGTTCTTCGATCGTTTTGCCCGCCAGTATAACGGCCGTAATCTGGCTCTGAGTGACAGCTATCTGGAGGCTGGCCAGTTCCGTGCCATTGAGCAGGCGCATCGTATGGGGATCTGCTGTTTTGCCCTGGCATCCCTGGGCACTTACTTTGTCATTATTTGTGGCGGCCTGCTTATGATCCCCCTTTTGGCGCCGTTATTACTTCCCTCCCTTGAAGCAACAGCGCAATGGCTGAGGATTGCTCTGCCACTGGTCGGTATCGCGGTAATTCTGGGGACGATCAATGTTAGTAGATCCTTGACATTGTTCGGAGCTTCCTTCGGCATGGCCTTTTTATTGATGTGGTTGGTGTGATGCAGAGTCTCGGAAAACTTAGGCTACTCCAAGTCTGGCTACGCCTCCTGTTGTTGCAGGGGAGCTGGAATTTTGAACGACTGCAGGGTGGAGGCTGGTTCTATGCGATGGTACCGGTACTACGCACACTCTATGGCGAAAAAGAGCTGCGCCGTATTGCGCGAGAGCATGTCGGATATTTTAATACCCACCCTTATCTGGCACCTTCGGTTGCCGGAGCGGTTATTCGGATTGAACTCGAAAGAGCCGCTGGCCGAGAACCGGAAATCGGTATTGCAGAGTTCAAGGAGATGGTCGCTGCACCCTACGCGGCTGTCGGAGATGCCCTTTTCTGGGGAGGCTTACGACCATTGGCTGCCGGGATCAGTCTGCTGCTCGCCTCAAAGGGTCTGGCCATTGCACCAATTGTGTTTTTACTGCTGTTTAATGCTTTGCCGCTCTGGTTTCGTATCGTCGGTTTCCTGAGTGGTTATGAACTTGGAGTTAAATCTGTCGAGTTTTTGCAGCATCGCAATCTGCCAGATCTGGCAATCAGAACGAAAGAAACCTCCGTTGTCCTGCTGGGTGGCGTCGCGGCATTTATGGTTTTTCAACTGCTCAATATAGAGAAAAAACCATTATGGCTCGGTTTTCTGGCTGTACCCGCCGTTCTGCTCTGTGCTTATTTGGCCGGACGTGGAATTTCGACACTTATGTTGGTTTTACTGTCCGCTGGATTAATTATGCTTTGTAGCCTTTTCTCCGCAGATGTTGCGGTTTGGCTACCTTAATAAGGGGAATGCCCTTGCAAAAAAGTTTTACTATCGTTAATCGTCTTGGACTTCACGCGCGTGCTGCCGCTCAGTTGGTACAGACTGCCAATCGCTTTAATAGTGACGTCCTGGTTGAAAAAGAAGGTATCGAGGTCAACGGTAAAAGTATCATGGGGATCTTGTTGCTTGCTGCACCCAAAGGGACAGTGATCGCATTGACTGTCTCAGGTGATGATGAGACCGCAGCTATGGATGCTTTAACGGCGCTGATAGAGGATGGCTTTGGGGAAGACTGAGGTTAGAAAAGATACTTATCTGATTGGTCTTGGTGTGTCGCCGGGTATCGGTATCGGGCGGGTTTGTCTGCTGAATCGCCTTTACCATGTGGCTGATTGGGCGCTGGACGAAGGTGAAGTTGAAGATGAAATTCTGCGCTTTCGGAATGCCTTGGATAAAGCAAAAACTCAGCTGAGTGAAGTTAAGCAGAAGGTTGCCAGCCAGCCTCACCTACGAGAACATATCTATATCCTTGATACCCATATGTTGATCCTTGAGGATGAGATGCTGGTTGACAGCACCGAGGTCTTGATCCGGCAGAAGATCAACGCGGAAAGAGCGCTCGATCAGAACCTGAAGCAGCTCAGGCTCATGTTTGAAAACATCGAAGATGATTATCTGCGTGAACGCAGTTCGGATCTTGATGCTGTCGGCCAGCGTTTGCTCAGAATTTTGGCTGGAGCCAACGACACGACTCTGGAACAGATCAAGGAAAAATCTTTGATTGCTGCGCATGATCTTTCGCCAGCCGATACGATGCAACTCGACCGGAATAAGGTTGTCGGTTTCATGACCGACCGAGGTGGAAAAACATCACATACCGCCATCTTGGCGCGATCTTTGGGGATTCCCGCTGTTGTTGGTCTCGACTCAGCGACGGCTGTGGTCGATAGGGATATGCCGGCGATTATTGATGGGACCACCGGGGTTGTGGTTTTAAACCCCAGTGAGGAGACCTTCAAGGAATATCTGAAGCGTAAGTTGGCCTTTGAGTATCTGGAGAAGGAACTCGCCCGTTATCGCGATCTGCCAGCAGAGACAGCCGATAATTTTAAGGTGGCCTTAAGGGCTAATCTTGAGCTGCTTTCCGAGGTCCCTGCGGCACTTGAAGATGGAGCGGTTGGTATCGGTCTCTATCGGACAGAGTTCCTCTATATGAATTGCCGCCAGCCTCCGGGCGAGGATGAGCAGTTTGCGGCCTACAGTCGGATTGTCGAAAGTATTTCACCCCACCCGGTTACGATCCGAACGCTGGATGTGGGTGGAGACAAGTTTGTCCAGGGTATGAATCTTGAGCGCGAAGATAACCCGGCGATGGGACTCAGGGCGATCCGTTTTTCATTGCGTGAGGTTGATCTGTTCAAGGTCCAGTTGCGTGCAATCTTAAGGGCCTCTGCTCTCGGTCAGGTGCGGATTATGTTTCCGATGATCAGTGGTGTCGCGGAGATTTTGGCTTGCAAAAGAATCTTGCGTGCCGCTAAGCTCGAACTTGAACAGGAAGGGGTTTTATTCGATTCTCAGATTAAAATCGGCATCATGATCGAAACTCCGGCTGCAGTTTTTATAGCGCCGCTGCTGGCCCAAGAGGTCGATTTTTTCTCGATTGGCACCAATGACCTGATCCAGTACTGCCTCGCGGTTGATCGCGGCAATGAGAATGTTTCATATCTCTATGAGCCATTACATCCCGCTATTTTGAGAGCGCTGAAGTCGGTTTGTGATGCGGCTCACGCCGCGGAAATTGATGTCAGCATCTGTGGCGAGATGGCCTCTGAACCGATCTATGCTCCGGTCCTGCTGGGGTTGGGACTCGGTGAATTATCGATGAATCATGCCTGTATCCCACGGGTCAAGAGGGTGTTGCGCAATCTGACGCGCACCGAGAGCCAACTGCTGTTGGATGATCTGCTGCAGCTTTCGACCGGTAGGGAGGTCGCCGCGCACCTGGATCGCGAAATGCGGCGGCGCTTGCCCGATCTCTTTGGGGAGTTCGTTATTTAGTCCGTTTGACATTAGGAAAATATTACAGGTCGTTGACACAATGACTTTTTTTTGTTTAGAATCGCCGGCTATTTAGGCCCAGAAAACTATTTAATAGGAGATACTCCAGTTATGGCTATGACCGATTTTCTTTTTAGTTCAGAATCTGTTGGCGAAGGACATCCTGATAAGGTTGCGGACCAGATTTCAGATGCCATTCTAGATGCGATTCTTGCACAGGATAAAAAAGCGCGGGTTGCTTGTGAAACTCTCGTTACTACGGGTATGGCGGTTATCGCCGGAGAGATAACCACGACGGCATATGCAGATTTCCCATCCATCGTACGTCAAACGATCAAAGAGATTGGTTACAACGATTCGGCAATGGGTTTCGATTACGAAACCTGTGCGGTCTTGACCTCTATCGATCAGCAGTCGCCCGATATCTCGCAAGGGGTCTCCGAAGGAGAGGGGCTTTTTCAGGAACAGGGTGCCGGTGACCAGGGGATTATGTTCGGTTTCGCCTGTGATGAGACCCAGGAACTGATGCCGATGCCGATCATCCTGGCGCATAGACTGACCAAGAGACTGGCCGATGTGCGTAAGGCGGAGCAGCTGAAGTTTTTGCGCCCTGATTGTAAATCCCAGGTGTCGATTCAGTATGTCAATGACAAGCCGGTGCATATCGATACGGTGGTTATCTCCTCGCAGCATACTCCAGATGTCAGCTATGAGGATTTGAAAGAGGCGATTATTGAAGAGGTCGTCAAGCCGACCCTGCCCGCTAATCTGATCAATGACAAAACCCGCTATCTGATCAATCCGACCGGCCGTTTTGTTGTCGGTGGACCGATGGGGGACTGTGGGCTCACTGGGCGCAAGATTATTGTTGATACCTATGGCGGGCAGGGATCTCACGGTGGCGGGGCATTTAGCGGCAAGGACCCCTCCAAGGTTGATCGTAGCGCCTCCTATATGGCACGCTACGTCGCCAAAAACGTCGTCGCGGCAGGGCTTGCAACCAAGTGTGAGGTGCAACTCGCTTACGCAATCGGGGTCGCAGAACCGGTATCTGTCATGATAAATACCTATGGTACCGGCGTGATCGCTTCCGATCTGATTGCGCGAATCGTGCGTGATGAGTTTGATATGCGTCCCGCAGCTATTGTTGAGCAGCTCGATCTGTTACGCCCAATCTATCGCCAGACGGCCGCTTACGGGCACTTTGGGCGAGAGCTCCCAGATTTTTATTGGGAGAGAAAAGACCGGGTTGATTCCCTGCGGAGTCGCGCTGGTCTCTGATCCGTTTTTTTTATAGTTAGTACAAAGAAAAGGCGCTTCACTTGTGAAGCGCCTTTTCCTATACTCAGTCACGAAATCTTTTGCACAGGTCTGCGTAAGCGCCGATGCGCCGGTCGCGCAAAAATGGCCAGATCCTCCGGATTTGTTCACTCCGTTCCAGGTCGATATCGACCAGCACTGTTGCTTCTTCTTCATCAGTTTGAACCAGGAATTCCCCCTGTGGGCCACAGGCAAAGCTGTTGCCCCAGAAATCGATCTGATTGCGTTTGTCTGAGGATGTTTCACTGCCACTGCGATTGACCGCAATTAATGGGATGCCATTTGCGATTGCGTGCCCACGCTGAACGGTTATCCATGCTTCGAGTTGGCGTTTTTTTTCTGCTTCGGAATCTGCCGGATCCCAACCGATGGCCGTTGGATAGATCAGGATTTCAGCGCCAGCCAACGCCATAAGCCGAGCAGCTTCAGGAAACCACTGATCCCAACAGACAAGAACCCCGAGTTTGCCGAGGGAGGTTTGAATCGGTTCGAAGCCGAGGTCACCTTCGGTAAAGTAGAATTTTTCATAGAAACCGGGATCATCCGGGATATGCATCTTGCGATAGCGTCCGAGAATTTGACCGTCGTTTTCTATGACTACGGCTGTGTTGTGATAGAGACCGGCGCTGCGTTTTTCAAAGAGGGATAAAACCAGAACAATTCCCAGCTCAGACGCCAAGGCCGAAAAAAGCTCGGTTGATGGGCCGGGGATGGTCTCGGCCAGATCGAAGCAGTCTGTCGCCTCAATCTGGCAGAAATAGAGGCTGTTGTGAAGCTCCTGCAAGAGGATTAACTGTGCACCCTCTGCCGCCGCCTCGCGTATTTCAGCACAGGTTTGGTCGATATTTGCCTGCAGATTGGCAGAGCGTTTCTGCTGGATCAGTGCCGTCTTTATATTCATGGCAAAACTCCCTTGGGTAGTTGCATGGTGACACAGTGCAAAGAACCATGTTGCTCGATCAGAACGCGACAATCGATGGGGATAATTTCTCTATCTGAAAAGGCCTGTGCGATGACAGCGCGTGCCGCCGGGTCGGCTGGATCATTGTAGCTCGGCACCAGGACCGCCCCATTGATGATGAGAAAATTGGCGTAAGTCGCGGGGAGCCGATCCCCCTCGGAATCATAACAGGCTTGGGGCCAGGGGAGTTCTAGGAGACGGTAGCAACTGCCGTTGCAGGTAGCGAAGCTGGCCAGTTGGTCACGCATGGCAGAGAGCTCCTGAAAGTGATCATCGTTAGGATCATCGCAGCCCTGGAAAACAATTGTACCATTGGGTGCAAAGCGGGCCAGGGTATCTATGTGACTGTCGGTGTCATCCCCCTGCAGCGAACCCTGATCCAACCAGAGAACCTGTTCCGCACCGAATAGCCCTTTCAGCTCAATCTCAAGCTGGCTGCGTGAGAGATGTGGGTTGCGATTCTTTTCGAGAAGGCATTGACTGGTTGTGAGCAGGGTTCCCGCTCCATCTGATTCAAGGGCCCCCCCTTCAAGGACAAGCTCACTCGCTAGGAACCTGGTTAGACCAAATGCACCTGCCGCAGCTAACCCAACTGTGAGCTTGGTGTCGAGATCGGCCTTGAATTTATTACCCCAGCCGTTGAAAACGAAATCTAGCAGGAGCAGCCCCTGTTTGGTCTGAACGGTTAATGGGCCAAAATCCCGGGCCCAGGTGTCATTGCAGGGAAGCTCATAGAGGTGGACCCTAGCCAGGTTGAGGCCCCTGTTCTGAAGCTGTTTGAGAACCTGGGCTTTATCTGCAACGATCAGGATAACCTGTTCAAAACGGCTTATGGCGTGGATAATGTCGCAATAGGTTTTTTGTGCTTCTGCAAGTTGATTGGCCCAGTCGGTTAGTTCATGGGGCCAGGCCAATAAGACAGCGTCCTGTGCTTCCCACTCTGCGGGCAGGCGTCGGGTCTGGTTATGTGTCACTTAATCACCATCCTTAAGGGGAGGGTGTGCTCTAGTAGAATTTTTATGCCAATTCCCAGCAGGATAAGGCCACCCACAAATTCAACCTTCGGCCCCCAGTTGCGGCCAATTTTACGTCCCAGATACATGCCCACCAGAGTCAGGACCGCGCAGACCAGACCGATGGTCAGGGCGGGGATGAAGATTTCGCTGCCGAGCATTGCCAGAGTCAAGCCGACTGCTAAGGCATCGATACTGGTTGCGACTGAGAGCATCACCAGTGACCAGCCCCGCGTCGGATCTTTCCGTTCGTCCTGATCTTCTGCCGCCTGAAGGGCGCCGTGGCACATACGAATGCCGATAACAGCCAGTAAGACAAAGGCAATCCAATGATCATAGGCCTCTATGCTGGTGCGCAAACCTCGACCTGCGTACCAGCCGATCAGCGGCATCAGGGCCTGGAAGAGTCCAAAGTGAAATCCGAAGCGAAACAGGTGGCGGCCGGTTAGCTTGGGTAGCATCAGTCCGGTAGCAAGCGCCACCGCGAAGGCATCCATGGCTAAAGCCACGGCAATGCCGAATAGGGTCAAAAAGTCCATTTTTGTATCCAACTAAAGCAGGCCGCTTCCTACAGGAAACGGCCCGATAGATCTCAATATTGAAGGGTCATATCAGCTGCAGACACTGACCGTTTCAATGACAACCGGTTCATTTGGGACATCCTGGTGTGGTCCGTTATTGCCGGTTGAAACCTTGGCGATGGCATCAATCGTATCCATCCCTGCGGTTACTTTGCCAAATACTGCATAGCCATAAGCGTTTGCTGATTGTCCCTTATGATCAAGGAAATCGTTGTCGACCAGGTTAATGAAGAATTGGCTGGATGCGCTGTCTACGACCTGGGTACGTGCCATAGCCAGAGTCCCGCGGGAGTTTTTCAGACCATTGAAAGCCTCATTCTTAATTTGCTCACGGGTCTGTTTCTGCTGCATGTCCGCAGTAAAGCCTCCACACTGAACCATGAAGTTGGGGATGACCCGATGAAAGATGGTGCCATCAAAAAAACCATCCTTAACATATGCCAGAAAGTTTTCGCTGCTGATCGGTGCATTTTCACCATCCAGTTCGATGGTGATTTCGCCCATGTTTGTCTGCATGATAACAGAGGTGTTTTGACTCATGTAAAAGACTCCCGTTTGGAATAATCAGGTTAAACAGGCAACTGGCAGTCAGGGCTGTTACGACTGTCATGGATCGTTTTGCCTGCGAGGATATCGGGTCATTGTAATATTTGCATGTTAATGCGAAGCAGGTTCTGATTCGAGGCAAAAGATGAACGAATCTAGTCCGTCTGTCAATAGTTGTGTAAATGATCAGGTCTTGCCGAACCTTTATCCCGGGAAATTGATCAGATTCATCATGTTTGAAGAGAGGTTTGAACAGGATATTATCCGAGATCATGCCGCGGCTGGGTGTCCTGATCTCTAATTGGCCATATTTCAGCGGACCTGATTAAGGGTGACACACACATTAAAGTTATTCTTCAGGTAATGACTGCAGTGGCAATAATATGTGGAAGCAGGTTCCCTTGTTGATCCTGCTATCAACGCTGAGCTGGCCCTTATGGTTTTTTGTGATGATGAAGTAGGATACCGACAACCCGAGACCAGTGCCGAGGCCTACATCCTTGGTGGTATAGAAGGGTTCAAAAATTCTTTTCTGATGTTCTATGTCGATACCAGGGCCGTTGTCGCAAATGTCAACACTGAGAAGTTGGTTCGCGTGTTGAATTGTTAAGTCTATCTGTGGCGCATTTGGTATCTCGCGCCAGGTCGACATCGCCTGAGCAGAATTTTGGATCAGATTGAAAAAAACCTGTTCGAGTTGGTCCGGTATGCAAAGCGTGAGAGGAAGATTATCGGCGTAATTGCGCTTGAATTTGATTTTGGAAATGTTGTGCTGTTTCTTTAACTCATAGTTATTGCAGGCATAACCTATTGCTCGATCCATAAGTTCGGCGATATGCTGGGCAGAGAGCACCGATTCTGACCCTCTGCTAAAGCTGAGCATGTTGTCGACGATTTTAGCGGCCTTTTGTCCGGAATCAAGGATTGATGACAACATTTTGGGAATTTGGCGCTCATTCAGGTAGCCGTTTAAAATTTCTAGACTCACCCCCAGTTTGTCGGCGCAGTCACGATTTTTATTCATATCTGGAGAGAGTCGTTGGGTGATGACCTGGGCATTCTGGATGATGCTGGCGAGGGGATTGTTGATCTCGTGGGCCATCCCGGCAGCCAGTCCTCCCACTGACATCATTTTTTCGGTCTGCATTATCAGTTCATCAAGCCGAATCCGTTCCGTCACATCATCAATGCGGATAACCGCACCACCATTTTGCTTGAAGCTGAGGGGGGTGATCACTATATCAACCAGTTTATCACCCTGGGTTGTCGTCCAGTTGAGGTGAGATATTTTGTTTGGCATCCCTTTGTGAAGCGTCTGATCGATCTGCTCTTTTATGCAGTTTAACCAGGGGAGTGCTTCATGGTATGGGGAGCCGCTTACGTCTGTGAGCCTGAGATTACAGAACCTTTGAGCCTCCTGATTCCATTGAGTAATTCGGCCATTATGGTCGATTCCGATGAGTAGCGATGGAATTGCATCGATCAGATGGGCCAGGAATTTTTGCAACTCTTCGGCATTTTGTTGGGCCTGGGTGCGCTCAGTGATTTCCCGGAGAAGAAGGACGTTGGTTCGTTCCAGTTCAAGGGCACGCTCTTTGACATTTGCCTCCACACTTGCATGCTCCTGTTGCAACAGCGACGCGCTTTTTAGGCGAGTTTTTTCATGCTCTTTAAGGGCTGAAGCCATACTGTCGAATGTGAAAATCAAGCGGTTTATCTCGTTACCCTGATATTCCGCGAGCGGAGCCCCCGTCAGCTCTTCGGCAACACCTGCTGCCCTTTTGCGCAAACCAATGAGAGGTCGCATAAGGATATGGGCAAACCAGGCACAAAGAGGCAGAAATATGGCAAGCAGGAGCAGGATCGATTTGATAATTTTCTGATTTTTTTCTTGTAGCATCTGCAGGATCGGTCCCAGATCTGTCTCACTAATTAGAATGCAGCTCTTGCTGCCGATCTGAATCGGCATGTAGTGAGTGAGTTGTTCTTTCGGTAGGTCGGGGATAGTCAGTATCGATTTCTTAGCAAGGGCTTGAGCTGATTGCGCCAGGTCTGGCAAGAGGATTCTGGTTGAATCCTCCTCTCCGGCCAGGACCTCATTTGCGCTGGCAAGAATAAGCTTGGACCGGTTTTTGTTCGCAAACTCATTCAAAATCTGATTGAGCTCCAACGTCAGAAGCAGGCTGCCCTGGGGGATTTTATTATTTTCAATGGCGAATGCGGCACTGAGCATCCAGACATTTTCAATCTGGATGAGATCGCTGAATTCAGTTTTCCTGGTGGCTATGCTGATTCTCGAGTTTATGGGTAAGGTGTCGGTCGTATGACCATGATTGAAAATCAATAGGCCACTGCTATCCAGCAGTGAAATGTTGGTAACGCCGAATTCGTTACCGACAGGCTTGAGTTGAGTTTTAAGTGCATCGCTGATACTCGCACTGGTTTTTGCTGGATCTGCCAGTAATTGTCTGGTTTTTTGAGCGATATTCTCTTGGGCTGTCAGGTCTTTAGCCAAGGCCAGGAGTCTGGCAAGCTGCACGGCCAGATGAGTCTGTAGAATGTCACGCTTATCTTTGGCGTGGTTTTCTGCTTGGGAGAAGAGGCTCTCTTGCAGATTAAGTCGATGAGCGCTGTAGGTGACCAGGCTGGAACATATAATGGCGAAGGAACAGAAGATGATAAATGGAAATGGCAGTGATTTCAGAGGATTGAACCCCGAGCCTTTGAACCTCTTTCGTTCCTCCGAGGGGGGCGGCCATTTCATCTAGAGGCACCTCGCCGTTCCTGTATGAACTGAGAATTTACTGGGGCCTGATTCTAAAAAAGGTGTCGAGCTATTCCTCTTTGGATTCAGCGCGAAGTTCACTCCTGTTTTGGCAGGGGTAGGCTTCTGTCGGCTTTCAGCATACTGGTGAATTCTGATGCCGAAATTGGGCGGCTGAAATAGTATCCCTGGAAACAAGCACATTTTCTTTGGTTGAGAAAATCAAATTCGAATTCCGTTTCGACACCTTCAGCGATCACCTTGAGATCGAGGTGGTGGGCCATGGAGATAATCGTTTCAACGATGGCCGCATCATTTTCATCGGTTTGAATGTCGCGTACGAACGATTGATCAATCTTTATGATATCGAGTGGTAAGCGCTTCAGGTAGGCGAGTGATGAATAACCGGTACCAAAGTCATCGATCGACAGTTTGATGCCGATCTGTTTGAGGGCCTGCATCTTATCGATGGTATCACTGATGTTGTCGATAACCATCCCTTCTGTCAGCTCAAGCCCGAGCTGCAGAGCGTCGGCGCCGGTCTGCTCGAGAACCTCATGGACCTGATTAATAAAGCTCGGTTGGCGGAATTGACGAGGACTGACATTGACTGCCAGGTGATCGACCGATAGACCCAGATCGCACCACTGCTTAAGCTGTCGGCAAGACATTTCGAGAACCCAGAGTCCGATGGGGAGGATCTGTCCGGTAGCCTCGGCAACCGGGATAAACTTGGCAGGGGAGATATAGCCTTTTTCCGGATGGCACCAGCGCAACAGGGTTTCAGCACCTATGATACGGCCTTCACTGTTGACCTGCGGCTGATAAAAAAGAGTCATTTCGTTACGTTCCAGAGCGAAACGCAGGTCCTTTTCAATCCCCAGGCGTTGATCCGCTGCGGCTTGCATGCTGGGCAGGAAGAAACGGATCGCATCGCGACCATCATCTTTAGCGCGGTACATGGCCGTGTCTGCGTGACGCAAGATGTCGTTACTGTCTTCATCGGGGTCATCGTCAGAGGGGAAGATGGCAGCACCGATACTCGGAGTGATGTGCAGGTCGTGACCAAGAACCTTGTAGGGTCTTGATAAATTTACCTGAACCTGTTCTGCCTTGGCCTGGGTTCGTGACGCAGCGGTGCTCGCTTCATCACCCATATCAGCCAGAAGCATGATGAATTCGTCTCCGCCCAGCCTCGAAACAGTGTCTTCAAGTCGTAGGTCGCTCGTTAACCGTTTAGCAACTTCCTGAAGAAGCGCATCTCCGACATGATGACCGAGAGAATCATTGATGTTTTTGAAGCGATCCAGATCAAGGAAAAGCATGGCGCCAAAATGATTATGGCGGCGGGCTCGGGCGAGATCACGTTCGAGGCGATCGGTTAGTAAACGCCGGTTAGGCAGGTCCGTCAGTGCGTCATAGTATGCGAGGCGTTCGATATGCGTTTCTGCCAGTTTCCTCTCACTGATATCGCGTAAGGTGCCACAGATAACCGCTGGCTGCGCACCATCTGCGGGGAGTAGCCGGGCATTAACCGAACAGGGGATGATCTTGCCCCCCTTGTCGCGCAGATGAAGTTCATAATCTGTGGCGAAGCCATGTGCATTAAGCTCATCGAGAAGTTGTTCACGATCCTCACGGCGGGGATAGAATTTCCAGACACTCTTGCCGATTAGTTCGTCACAGCTGTAGTTAGATATGTGGCTGATTGATGGACTGATTTCGCGAATTTTACCACCAGTCAATATTTCGAAATAGACGTCCTGCAGGTTTTCGTAGATTGAGCGGTAGCGTGCCTCACTCTGTTTGATCTGCTGGTGAGTCTTGTTCAGATCGTTCATCGCCTGCTGCAGATCTTCGGTGCGCGAGATGACCTCATCCTCCAGGCGCAATTGATAGGCACGGTTTTCTTTGATCAGGCGTGCCCTTTCAAGGGCCTGCTCAATGGCGTACTGCAGGGTGGAGAGATTTTGGATCGGCTTAAGCAGATAGTTCCAGGCCCCACGCCGCACCGCTTCAATGGCATCGCCGATGACCCCGGTCCCCGAGGCTACGATGATCGGTGTGTCGGGGGATTGTTCACGAATCTTGGAGAGGACTTCAAGCCCGTCAACTTCGGGCATACGCAGGTCGCAGAGAACCAGATCCGGTTGCATGGATTCAAAAAGTTCCAGACCTTCACGACCATCAACGGCCTCGATGACCTCATAATCAAAATCTTCGAGATAGAGACGAAAACTGGTCCGAATGTTTTCTTCATCGTCGATGGTCAGTATGCGAATTGGACTGTCGCTCATCGGATCCCTTCTTGCGAAATAATTCCCAGGGTCAAGTAGCAGGCCAAGGCCTTTAACACTTAAGGGAGAGGGTCTTGATTAGTTATTGTATCAATTTCATAGATGATTAATTGGATCAATGCTTCAATTATCTCATGAGCATGAAAATCTTCAGCTGTGAGCCACAATTCCATTTAGTTTCGGTTAGTTAAGCATGCTTGGAGGCTGCCTCCCCACAACATTGACTAGAGCTCACGAAAAGAGTTTAACACAATGTTTAGAATCTGTTTAATAAAGGTTTGAGAAAATATATATTAAGGTAGATTTTTTAGTCTAGCCCGAGTGGCTCATTTTTAAACGGAGCAGGAGGGCAGGCAAAAAGGATCAGAGATCGCCGGTAAGTTGTTGCAGTCGATACAATTAGGGATTGACTGCGGCGACACATTTGGTGATGGCACAGAGGCTGTCCCCATTGACCGCTTCTTCAGTATCGCGCAGCTGGAAGAAGTCGTATCCTTTGGGGAGTTCGGTGTAGGCTGCGTCTTTGCGGAGTGAGACATCGACCAGGTCGTTGACCCTTCCTGCTGAGGGTGCAAAAAAGATCCTGATTAGAACGAATCTTCAGCCGTGACATATGTTGTCACACAGATTCGTTAGTTTAGCGGCATGTAAGCAAACTTAAAGACAGGAGGTTTGGCTGCCATGCCCATCAATCGAATCCAGTTCCAGCAAGGTTTAAGTTTGAACGCGTTCCTCAAGGAGTACGGAACCGACGATCAATGCAGATCTCACCTGGAAAAAGCTCGCTGGCCGAAGGGTTGTCTCTGCCCCCATTGCAATGGCAAACGTTGCTGTGTCGTTTGGCACGGG
>JAAXQE010000230.1 GCA_012974425.1 Geopsychrobacter sp. | reverse complement strand
ACAACGATGGCCGATTTCGCTGTTGAGAGGAGGCCTTTTCGCGCAAACTTCACCGCCAGGATAAGTTCCGACTGTCCGTCATTGTCAATGTCCGCCACCGCGAAATCGGCAGTCTGGCCGCTCTGATCGGAGGTGCGCCAGGCTTCGTCCAGCGACAAGCCGTTCCACTTCAAGCCGACAAGGCGGCTTTTGGTGTAGCGTCGCCAGTTCTGGGTCATGCGTTGGCCGTCATTCTGGGTGGCCAGAATCTCGTCGTTTAGGTAGAGAATTCTTTGTGGCAGAAAGTAGGCCGCCGCCTGGTCTTTGCTCGACTCCGCCTGGAGCTTGAGCATGATTTCGCTGCCGCCATAACGGTCCGGAGATTCAAAGCTGACTTCCCCTTCGGCAGTTTTGATATTGAGGAAGCCTGAACGGCTCAAGTAGGCATACTGGAGGGCGCCGTCTTGCCCGCTAAAGGGGATAAAGCCGTAGATATTGATGGGTGAGGGCAGTGGATAGACCGGTCCCTCTTTATATGTGCCATCGGCAAAGATAACCTGAAAGGCTTCTCCGCTGAAGGGGACTTTGAGGTCGTGCCGTTTTTGCCCGAGCAGCATGGAGCCTTGCCCTGGCTGTGCAACCCGTCGGAAGAGGATCGGTAGATCTCGGGCAATTTCAGCCAACTTGTTGTTCTCGAGTTCGTAAACGCGGGACGCCGGAATTCCCTGGTTGACCGCGCTGAGGAAGATTTCCGGTTTGCCGTTGCCGTTCAGGTCGAGGCTGTCCAGCGCCAGGGGAGTTAGGGCCCCCTTTAGTGAAAGTTCGCTGATGGTCGTGCGCTGTTTGCCGTTATAGCTGCTGATGCTGAGCTTCTCCTTCAGCAGCAGCGCGGCCTCCTGGAGGCCGTCATTGTTGAAGTCGGCAATCCGCAGGCCGACGACTTCATCTTTATGCTTCGGTCCATGCCAGATGCTAGATCTGTCTGCGTTGCTTTGAATGATGCCGGTCTCTGAGCTACCCGCCGTTGGTGTTACGCTGGCGACTGGAATCGCGGCAGGCACAAGAGTATTTTGACTGGGACTGGCCAGGGGCTTTGTTGCCAGCGGATAGCTGAAAAGGGCCGTGCCCTCGCTGCTTTTGATTGTCAGGCTGGTCGAATGACGTTCGAAGATCAGCAGTGGTGCCGTATCGCTCTGTTCGGATAGCCAGTCGAGGCGGGTCAGTCTGCTCTCCAGCTCGGTCTTGAGGTCGTGGCTGTCTCCGGTCTTGTCAATGAACAGCGCCGGAACCGCGTTGAAACGTTCAATTTGATCACCCTTCTTGACTTCGCCGCTGCCGCTGATTTTATGCACATAGCTGTAGCCCGACTTGATCTTGGTCACCTCAAGGTAGGCCGTGCTGCCATCCAGGGTGCCAATGATTTCGCCGCTGACCGGATGAGTGATCTTTTCACCCGCGCGAATAATCGAGAAAATATCTCCGGTATGGACCCCCTTGCTGGCGTCGAGGTCGATCAGGAAATCGCTGTCGCCGGTTGGCATCACCACGTAGCCGCTGAGCGGGGCCAGATCTTCTTCGAGCAGCGGCGGAAGTTCGGCCAGGACGCTGCTCGGAAGTGCCAGCAGCAGGCATGTCAGAAGTATGCGGATCATCGGTTATTCCTGTCGGTCAAGGGTGGATGAATAGATCGGAATGATAACGTTCTGCCGCCCAAATGGGAAGGGCTAAATGACCGCGAGGCCCTGAGCTCGAGGCTCTGGGTCAATGCTCTCGTTCTGCGCCAATAGCTTAGGGGTGGTTTCGGCAAGCGGGTCAATTTAAGTGTCCGGCAAATAAAAATCCTCGATAACTATCTCACCTGGTTCCGTTTCGTTGATGGCCACTCTCGTGAAGCCATGACAGCAAAGAAGCTCGAATTGCTCCTCACAGCCTGCCTGCCAATACCGCCAGAGTGTTACATCGATATCAGAAATACCGAACTCGTTCTACCTTGAGCGAGTTCATTGTCCCCACAAACGCACCAAGTCACCGGCGGCTCTAGCCCCGGTGCCGTGCCATAGTGTAATCAACCCTAGATGGGCATTGAATATGTCGTACACCATGCAGTATTTTACGGGTCCAGAAGTAAAGTAAAGCTCTCTCAATACAACCTTTTGTCCCAACATAATATATGGGGCACTTGTGCCTACCTCGTTGTTATCAAGAATTCTTTTTTGGGCAAGGCCAACATCTTTAATGAACACGCCTGCTATTTCAGGCCTGTACCGCTTCGAAAGATTCTGAGCGTATTCACGGACCTTCTGCTTGTATTCGAGAGATCGTTTAAGCTGTCGTTGACTCATTCGCGATCTCTTGCATAAGGTCTTTAAGGAAAGTATCGTCTTCCGTCACGATCTCGCCAAGGCCTGACTTGAGTTCGACCCACCCACGCTCTACGGACTGAAGGAAGTCCATTTGGTCCCGAAATTCTTTTGCATATTTACGAAAAGAATACCGCAGCACCTCCTGTTCAGAGCGCCCTTGGGCCTCAGCCATAAATTTGAGTGTCGCCTCATCTGCACCATCAAGCCTAAGATTTACTTGTTTTTCCATTGCCATAACTAAACCTCCAGATATCTATAGTACCAATGTATATCATTGAGTGTCAGCGTGCAAGTAGAATAGTAATGATCTCTAACTTCGGTAATTCCGCCAGCATATCAGTTTTATTAACTAACAGAGCCAATAAAAAAAGCCCGCTGCAGAAGCAGCGGGCTTTTT
>JAAXQE010000050.1 GCA_012974425.1 Geopsychrobacter sp. | reverse complement strand
CGATGGCCGAATACTGGTCGTCGCCCTGAAGGTTCATCATGATGAAGCTCGGGTCCATATGTATGTCGGTTCCAGTCTCTTTGTACTGGTTGCTGACGTGCGTCTGTGCCTGACCTTTACCGATCCTTGGGACGATAGCAGTTTATTCGGCCTTTTTATTTGATGTTAGAGACATAACCAGAGGAGTAGTAAAAATGGCTAAACATGTATATTTTTTTGGTGATGGACAAGCCGAGGGATCGAGTGGAATGCGCAATCTCCTTGGTGGCAAGGGGGCCAATCTGGCCGAAATGACCTCGATCGGTCTGCCGGTCCCGGCCGGTTTTACCATCACCACAGAGGTCTGTACTGAGTATTATGAGAATAACCGCCAGTATCCGGCCGGGCTCAGCGAAGAAGTGTCTCAGCACCTGGCGCATGTCGAGCAATTGATGGGTAAGACCTTCGGCGATCGTGATAATCCCCTGTTGGTATCGGTCCGCTCCGGTGGCCGGGCCTCGATGCCGGGCATGATGGATACGGTCCTCAACCTGGGACTGAATGACGAAACCGTACAGGGCATCATCACTCAGAGCAATGATGCGCGCTTCGCCTACGACTCCTATCGGCGTTTCGTGCAGATGTATGCCAACGTCGTTATGGGGATGAATGGCGATCAGCTCGAGGACCTGCTCGAGGAGATGAAGGATGAGCGTGGCGTCGAGCTCGATACCGATCTCAGCGCTGATGACCTCAAGCAGCTGGTCGGCCTCTTCAAGAACTCTGTCAAGGAGACTCTGGGCTCCGCATTTCCTGAGGACCCGCAAGAACAGCTCTGGGGAGCGATCAGTGCGGTCTTTGGTTCCTGGATGAACCCCCGTGCCAACACCTATCGCCGTTTGCACAATATCCCCGCTTCCTGGGGCACGGCAGTCAACGTTCAAGCGATGGTCTTCGGTAATATGGGAGATGACTGTGCGACCGGCGTTGCCTTCACGCGGAACCCCTCCACCGGTGAAAATCTCTTCTTCGGCGAATTTCTGGTCAATGCCCAGGGCGAGGATGTCGTCGCCGGAATCAGGACTCCCCAGCCGATCAACGTGGCCGGTGGTGACGGCAGCCTGCCCTCGATGGAAGAGGTGATGCCCGAAAGCTACAAACAGCTGATGCAGATTCAGCAGTCGCTTGAGAAGCATTATCGCGATATGCAGGATATCGAGTTTACCATCGAAAAGGGTCACCTCTATATGTTGCAGACCCGGACCGGTAAGCGGACCGCCAAGGCGGCCATCCAGATTGCGGTCGAAATGGTTAAAGAGGGTTTGATCAGCGAGAAGGAGGCGATCCTGCGGGTCTCCCCCGACCAGCTCGACCAGTTACTGCATCCCTCCCTCGACCCGAATGCCGCCCGCCAGGTGATCGCCAAGGGCTTGCCGGCCTCGCCCGGTGCCGCTAGTGGTCAAGTGGTCTTCTGTGCCAACGAGGCCGAAGCCGCCGCCAAGGAGGGGCGCAAGGTCATTCTGGTGCGGATCGAGACCAGCCCGGAGGATATCCATGGCATGCACGCCGCCCAGGGCATCCTGACCGCGCGCGGAGGCATGACCTCGCACGCGGCGGTGGTTGCGCGTGGCATGGGCAAGTGTTGCGTCTCGGGCTGTGGTGAGATCCGGGTCAATTATGCCGAGGAGAGTTTCAGCGCTCCCGGTGGCCTGCGCGTCAAGAAGGGCGATATCCTGACCCTGGATGGTTCGACCGGCGAGGTGATGCTCGGCGAGGTGCCGACCGTTCAACCTGAGCTGACCGGTGAATTTTCGACCCTGATGGAGTGGGTCGATAAGATCCGGCGCCTGCGGGTACGGACCAACGCTGATACGCCACAGGATTCGAAGCTTGCACGTGAATTCGGCGCCGAAGGGATCGGCCTCTGTCGCACCGAGCATATGTTCTTTGATGCCGAACGGATCATGGCAGTGCGTGAGATGATCCTGGCCGGGGATCGTGAAGGGCGCAAGCGGGCCCTGGCGAAGATTCTGCCGATGCAAAAGGGGGACTTCCTCGGCATATTCCGTGAGATGAAGGACCTGCCGGTGACCATTCGCCTGCTCGACCCGCCGTTGCACGAATTCTTGCCGCATACTCCAGCTGACATTGAAGAGTTGGCCAAAGGGATCGATGTCGCGCCGCAGATTCTGCAGGCCAAGGTCGATTCGCTGCACGAGTTTAATCCGATGCTCGGTCATCGTGGCTGCCGCCTCGGGATCAGCTACCCCGAGATCTATGACATGCAGGTCCGGGCGATCATGGAAGCGGCCTGCGAACTGGTCAGGGATGATGGTTTTACGATCATCCCTGAGATCATGATCCCCCTGGTTGCCCATGTTAAGGAGCTGGCGATCCTGCGCCAGAATGCCATCCGGGTCGCCGATGAGGTGATTGCGCGCTACGGGGTCAAGGTCGAGTACCTGATCGGGACCATGATCGAGCTGCCGCGTGCTGCCCTAACTGCGGATGAGATCGCCACCGAAGCAGACTTCTTCAGCTTTGGCACCAACGATTTAACCCAAACCTGCTTCGGTCTGTCGCGTGATGATTCGGGCATGTTTCTGCCCAGTTATGTTGAGCAGGAGATTCTGCCGATCGATCCCTTTGTCGCCATCGACCCGGATGGCGTCGGGCTCCTGATCAAGATGGGTTGCGAGAAGGGTCGCCAGACCCGTCCCGAGATCAAACTCGGAATCTGTGGCGAGCATGGTGGCGAGCCATCGAGCGTCATCTTCTGCCACAATGC
>JAAXQE010000288.1 GCA_012974425.1 Geopsychrobacter sp. | reverse complement strand
TCTGCACCATCCAGCTTGAGCCTTCCGGGGCGACGGTCGCCAGCTTAAGAGTCAGAGCGCCGGCCGTCAGTGGCAACAGCAGGAGTAATATAAGAATAAAAAGTATGGGTTTCATTTTTTTAAGTCTCCGTTTCTTTCAGAAAAAATCTGCCCCGGAAGCCAGCAGTTCGCGCGCCTCACGTTGGGCCAGGGTGTTGAGCAGGGTCAGCCCCGATTGAACGGGGTCGGCGGCCAACACTTCGTTCAATAAACGATCGTGCAACTCCTGATCATAGAGTCCACGGGCGTAATGCCGGGCGAAGGCGACCTTGATCGACAGATCATCGGGGGAGAGCTGCAGCGCCGTCTCGAAATTGCGCCGCCCCTCTTCGGGTTTGCCACCATACAGCGCCGGGCGCAGGGTCTGCAAAATAGCCTGATAGAGGTGTAAATGCGGGCTTTCTCGCCCCTCTTCCTGCTGCAACAGATAGGCAATCAAGGCTTCAATCTGCGGCAGACGCGCCAGTTCGTTCCAGTCGTCGGCATGATGTTTCAAAAAGACCAGCCAGCTCTGCAGATAGACGATGCGCAGGGTCTGATCGAGCTCTGCGAACTCCTCGAGCCGCGTCAAAAAAGGCTCCAAGGCGAGTTGCGCGAGGCCGCAGAGATCGTCTTCTTCACTGCAGACCGCGCGGTTGGCGTAGGCGAAGGAGCGTTCGCTGTGGAGCTTGGCGCGGGCCTTATCGGTTACCAGCAGATCACCGAACAGGGCGTAGAGCCCGGCGGCATCGCGCAGATAATCGACATCCTCAGGATCGGCATCGATCAAACTGTCGAACAGCAGCAGGTAGGCCGGGGCGGCCGCGGCCACCAGTTCGGGATCGGGCTGATCGAGAGTCGCCTGCGCCATATGCTGCGGCAGGTTACTCAGGCCACAACCCGAGAGCAACAGGAGAATTAAAAGCCACGGGTAATGCATGAATCCCTCACAAAATCGGAAGCTAAACGCGTTCAATCCGCCAGCAGTTGTGAATGCGCGGGTTGCGCGCAAAATCGAGCGGCAGGGTGCGCTCACTGATCTCTGCGATCTTCAAACCGGGCAGCTGCTCGGTGTCCATCTTGAAGCTGCGCAGATTGTTCGAAAAGATCAGAACCCCCTGCGGGGCCAGCATCGCGCTGACACGGCGCAGGATATTAACATGATCGCGCTGAATATCGAAGGTCCCCTCCATCCCTTTCGAATTGGAGAAGGAGGGCGGGTCGAGAAAAATGAGATCATACTCCGCCTGCGACTGATCCAGCCAGGCCATGACATCGACCTGCACCATGCGGTGCCGCTCATCGCCGAAACCGTTCAGGCGCATATTCTTCTTCGCCCACTCCAGATAGGTGCGCGACATGTCGACCGTGGTTGTCTCGCGCGCACCACCGGCGGCGGCATAGACAGTGGCGGCGCCGGTATAGGCGAAGAGATTCAGAAAACGGCTGCCGGCAGCCAACGAACGTAGCAGCTGGCGGGTCGGGCGATGATCCAGAAACAGACCGGTATCGATATAATCGCTCAGGTTGACCAGAAACTGCAGGTCCCCCTCCTTGACCTGCTTGAGGATTCCGCGCCGATCCTGGCGCTGATACTGGCTGACCCCCTTCTGACGCTGGCGCTGTTTGATATGCAGCGCACCGCTCGACAGGTCGAGGGCCTGCATCACCGCGCTAGCAGCATCGCGCATGCGGCGTTCGGCCTTCTGCTCCGGGATATCCTTGGGCGCCTGATATTCCTGCAGATGGACTTCATCGCCGTAGAGATCGATGGCCAGGTTAAATTCGGGCAGGTCGGCATCATAGAGGCGATAACAATCGGTTTGCTCGGTCTTGACCCAGCGCGCCAGCTTCTTGCGGTTCTTGCGCAGGCGATTGGCGAGCATTTCGGCTTCAACCGTAAGCCGGCGCGCTACCGGCCGCCCAGCGCCGTCGGCCAGAGATTTCCAGTGGTTGGTTTCATCCAGTTCAAAATGGAGCAGCTGACACTTGAGCGCCCCGTTGTAGAGCGGCGTACGCTTGTTTGCGCGCAACCCGATGGCCCGGCCCAGCTCAACCTCGCTGGTGATGACCCCCGCCTGCCAGCCGGAGAATTGGATCATCTTCTCACCGAGCTGATTGTAGAGCGGCGGCAACTCAGAGAGCTCGCCCAAGCGTTCGCCATAGGGGGGATTGGTCACCAGCAGACCGGTCGTGGCGGCCGGTGGTTCGACCTGGGCCAGGTCGCGCCGTTCAAAATGCAGCCAGCGATCGACCCCGGCGGCACGGGCATGTTCCCAGGCCTGGCGGATCGCGCGCGGGTTTTCATCATAACCGATAAGCGGCGGATGGCTGCGCGCCAGCCCTTCGGCCTTACGTTGTTCGGCCTCATGCAGCAGCTCGTCCCAGTGCTGGCCGTCAAACTGCTTCCAGCCGCGAAAACCGTAATAATCGCGCTGCAGTCCGGGCGCAGAGTCGCTGGCAATCAGGGCCGCTTCAAGGGGCAGGGTCCCCGAACCACACATCGGGTCGACAAAGGCACCGCCACCAGCATGGATCTGCGGCCAGTTGCAGCTGAGCAGAATAGCCGCGGCCAGATTCTCCTTGAGCGGCGCCGAGAGACCGTCGCTGCGGTAGCCCCGCTTGTGCAGGCTGGCGCCGCTGAGGTCGACGCTTAAGGTCGCGTAATTTCTGAACAGATAGAGATTGAGGCGCAGGTCGGGCTGCAGTGCGTCGATGCTGGGCCGCTCGCCGCAGCTATCGCGAAACTGATCGACAATCGCATCCTTGACGCGCAACAGCGCATAACGCGAATGATCGATCTTCGACTGGCCGACATGGGCATCCACCGCGAGGCTGCCGCCGACATCCAGATGCTGTCGCCAATCGATCTGACGCACCCCCGCGTAGAGTTGATCGGTATCCTCCGCCGCGAACTCGGCGATCGGCGCGAGAATCCGGCTGGCCAGACGCGACCAGAGGCAGGCCCGCAGGGCGACCTGAAGGGGTGAGCTGAAGCGGACCCCACCGATCTCTTCAGCAACCTCGCTGGCACCGAAAGAGAGTAGCTCTGTGACAAGCAGGGGTTCGAGACCGCGCGCGGCGGTGGCAAAGTAAGCATTTTCCGACATCGTTATTTCTTCTCTTTAGCTGGATGCAAGCGCATGCTTGAAGCATGAGCGTCAAAATTAATTCATTTGCCGACCGACTCTCCCTGCGGGAGAGGGCCCGGGTTAATCAGCGGTCCGTTTAAGCTCCAAGGCCTGCTCCGGGTGCGCCGCGTTGTAGGCATTAAGGGCATCCTCGCCTGACAGAACCGAGATGGCATTGCGGTTCTCCCCGGCCAGCCAGCGCTTTGCCACCGCGATCAACTGGGCGCGGTCGACCGCGACCAGTTGCTGACGCATCTGGTTGCGCATCTCAAGGGTCATCCCCTGGCGACGGTTGGCGAACTCGCGCGCGCCATTGCCGGCGGGCGAGAGCGGCTTATCGAGGTCACTGAAGACCGCGAGGATCGCCTCCTTGATCGACTGAGCATTGAAATGACCCGCAGTAACCCAGGCGATGGCATCGACATAGACATCCAGGGTGCGCGCCAGGTGCGGGTCACGATAGGAGAGCAGCGAGAAGAGCCCGGCCTCGGCATTGTATCCGGCCATCCCGCCATAGGCGCCGCCTTTTTCGCGGATCTCGCGGTGCAGATACTCGGCGCGCAGCAGCTTGGCCAGCACACACAGCGCTGCGCTGTCGGGATGGCTAAAGGCGGGGGCGGCAAAAACCCGGGTCACATAACTGACAGGCACCGAAAAGATCCAGCCCTGGCGTTGCGGAACCTCACCCAGTTGTGGGTCTTGAACCGCAGGAGCAGCCTGGGTCGGGAGGAGCTGCAGGAGTTCGGCGAGGGGCTGGCGAAAGGCGGCATACTGGTCGGCGCTGGCGGTGAGTGAAACCTGCAGGTTGCTCCGTCTAAAGAGCAATCCGGCAATCTGCTGCAGCTTAGCGGCGGTCTGCTGCAGTTCAGCATCGCTCTGGGCGGCGAGTTGCTGGATCAAACCAACCTGCTCGAGGCCGGACCAGAGTTCGCGCAGCCTTGCCGCCGGAGTCAGATGAGCGGCGGCGGCGCGCGCGGCGTAGGAATGGCCCGAAGAGGGGACCGAATTGGCGAGGGAGATCCGCATCTGATCCAGCACCTGGCGAATCCGGCCGATATCGGAGAAATCGACGCCGGTCATCACCTCGCCAAGCAGCTCACAGAGCGGCGCGGCGTTGCGCTTAAGTGCCTTGGCCTTGACCTCGAAACTCGCGGTGTAGCGCAGGTTGTCCTGTGGATCTTCGAGCAGCGAAGTGCGTGCGCCGATGCCACCCGAAACCGCTTCGATCTGCTGGGCAAGCTCGACATAGCTGTACTTTCTGGTCCCAACCTGGGTGAGCAGGCCACTGAAGATCGGCAGGAGCGGCAAGAGTTCGGCATCCAGGCTGGCGATCGGCAGATTCAGGGCAATAAAACCGATACCGTTGGTCGGCTGGTCGCAAAAGGTCAGGGGGACCCCGGCGAGCTCCTCTTCACGCGCGGCGACTGCGGGCTCGGACTTCTCAATATCACCCAGCTCCAGGGTCGGCAGGCAGCTGAGATCCTCCTCCTCTTCCTGCGACTGTTGCAGAGCCTTGGCCTGGTCGATAATCTGCTGCTTTTGCGCATCATCCAAGCCAGCGGCCAGCTTGGCCAATTTTTCCTCAATGGCCAGATCTTCCTCTTCGCGCAGCTTTTGATCGGGTTCGAGCAACAGGGTCACGCGGTGCGGATTATCGAGCAGCCAGCGCCGCAGCAGATCTTGCAGATAAGGCCCTGCGGCGAGTTGCTTACGCAACTCCAGCAACTGCGCATCAAAATCGAGCGCGTCCAGCGGTTCCCCGCCGTGCAGCCAGGGACCGAGCATGCGCATCAGCAAGAGCAGACCATAGGGGTAGCTGTCGCCAGTCACCTCGCGGTTGGAAAATTCGAGACGATGGATTGCGCCCTCGATCCGTTCAGGTGCGAAGCCTTGCGCGGCGACCGTTTCTAGGGTCTCAAGGATCAGGGCCTCGATCTGCGGTAACTTGTCGGGATCGGTACCCTGCAGACCGGCCGCAAGACAGGTGGTACGGTTGTCGTCATGGAAGCCACTCCCCGGGCAGATGTTGGCGCCCAGGCCTGAATCGATCAGCGCCTTGTAGAGCGGCGTCGAGGGGTTGCCGAGCAACAGGGTGGCGAGCAACGACAGCCCCAGCCGTTCTACGCCGTCATCGATATCGCAGGTCAGCCAGGCCAGCTGAACCATCGATTTCCCTTGCGGGTTCTCACCGGCATCCAAAGGATAAGGTTCGCGCACCTGCTGCGGAGCCTTAAAGCGGGTTTCGGCCGGGACTTCACTATCCGGTGCGATCCGCTCGAAACGCGCGAGGGCCTGCGAGCCGACCTTTTCGAGCAGTTCCGCCAGGTCCAGATCGCCATAGCTGAAGCACCAGGCGTTGGAGGGGTGATAGTAGCGTGCGTGAAAATCGCGTAACTGCTGCCAACTGAGATCGGGGATATCCGAGGGTTCGCCGCCCGAATTATGGTGATAGGTGGTCGTCGGGTAGAGGGCACGCGACAGGCGGCGTGAAATCAACGAGGAGGGATCCGACATCGCCCCCTTCATCTCGTTATAGACCACCCCCTTGTAGACCAATGGGGATTGTGGATTCTCCATCTCGGAAAATTCGAGGCGATGGCCCTCCTGCGAGAAATCACGCTCGCTCAGATTGGGGAAGAAGGCGGCGTCGAGATAGATCGAGAGCAGATTATCGAAATCTTTCTTATTCTGACTGGCGAAGGGATAGAGGGTCCAGTCGCTGGCGGTCATGGCGTTCATGAAGGTGTTGAGGCTGCGCTTGAGCATCGAAAAGAAGGGATCACGCACCGGATAGCGCTCTGAACCGCAGAGCGCCGTGTGCTCGAGGATGTGTGCCACCCCGGTCGAATCATCGGGCGGAGTACGAAAGGCGACGCCGAACAGACAGTTGCTGTCGGCACGCTCAAGGTGCATGTAGCGCGCACCGGTCTTTTCATGCTGCAGACGGATCATGCGCGCCTGGATACCGGGGATTTCATCGATCCGCTCAACAACAAAACCGGACAATTTCTGTCCGGCGACTAGATTATTTACATTCATGATGATTACTTTCTATGCTGGAAGTCGGCATGGCGCGTTTTTACCCGTTTCCTAAAGACATTTTTATTTTACCCGAGGGGGAGAGAACTAGCCAGTTACGTTGCTTAAAAATACCGCGCTTAGCGACAATCATTTCAACAATTTGCCGATCTGCTCACGATATTTCATTTCGATGACGTGGCGCTTCTTCTTCAGGGTGTTGGTCAACTCTTCCCCCGGTTTGAATTCGCCTTCGAGAAAATAGATGTTTTTCAGTTTCTCGAAAGGCTTGAAGCCTTTTTTACTGTGCAGCAGGCGGTTCATCTCGCTGCGCACCTTTTCAAGCAGCTGACTGTTGTTGCGCAGCTGTTCGCTGCTTTCGATGATCATATCGAGTTTACTGGCGGCGAATTCACGCAGTTTATCGAAATCTGGCACAACCAGGGCGCCGAGGCCCTTCTTGTCCTGACCGACCAGGACCGCATCACTGACAAAGGGCAGCCTAGTGATAGTCGATTCGATCCGGCTGGGATCGACATTCTCACCGCTGGCCAGCACGATGATCTCCTTGGAACGCCCGGTAATCACCAGTTCACCGCGCAGGGTCAACTTACCAAGGTCGCCGGTGCGGAAGAAGCCGTCGCTGGTAAAGGCCTTACTATTCTCCTCCGGATTATCTTCATAACCGGGGAAGAGCTGATCGCCGCGCATCTGGATTTCGCCCTCGCCGCCAGCGGCTAGCGGCTGGTCTTGCTCATCGGCGATGCGCAGCTCGGTCCCCTCGACCGGCAGGCCGAGGGTATTGAAGGTCTCGCAGTTGAGTGCCCGGCCGGCAATCGCCGGGGCACATTCGGTCATGCCGTAGGCATTGACGATGCGGATACCGATCGCATCGATCCACTCATCGAGCCAGGGGGGCAGGCTGCCGCCACCGCTGATCGCCATGCGCAGCCGGCCACCAAATTTGTGCTGGACCGCCTGCAGGCGCGACTTGGCCAGGCGATCGGGCAAGGCCAGGAGCAACAGGTAACCAGCAGCGCGCAGTTTGCGTAACCAGCGCAGCAGGAAGAAGGATTTTTCGAAAACCGGCAGCTGATCGCGCAGAATCCTGCGTTGTCGATTCGCAGCGGTCGAGATTCCGACCAGGGTGCGGAAAATCTTGGCCCGCTTGGGATTCTCCTTTTCGAGGCTGTTGTTGACCCGCGCATGGAGCGATTCCCACAAGCGCGGCACCGTCGCAACCATGTTCGGCCGGTATGTCTCCAGATCGGCGGCGAAGGTCTTGACCGCAGAATAGACCGTACAGCACCCCCGCGACAGGGCGACATACTCGACGGCCCGCTCAAAGATGTGCCAGCTCGGCAGAATCGAGACAAAGCGATCGGTATCGAGCAGGCCAATCAGTCCAGGCATGTGACGCACGTTGTACATGATATTGCGGTGGCTCAGTTGCACCCCCTTGGGCACCCCGGTCGTGCCACTGGTGTAGATCAGGGTGAACAGGTCATCCTGCGTAATCTGCGGGCGGCGGCCCGCAAACTCTTCGAGTTCAGCCTGGGTCAGGCGGCGATCTTCGAGCAGATCGTTGTAGCTATAAATATTATCGAACCAGCGGTGGGTCTTCTCCCCCTCGATCAGGAAGATGGAGCGCAACTGCTTGTGGCTCTTCAACATCTCTTCGTGACTCATCAAGAGTGCCGCGGTCTCGATCACCAGAAATTCACTGGCGGAATGCTCGAGGATATATTCAAGCTCGATGGTCGGGGTGTCGCTGCCGCGCGGAACGCTGATCGCGCCCAGGGCGATCAGCGCCATGTCGGTGACGATCCAGCCGTAACGATTGTCCGAGAGCAACATCACCCGGCTGCCCTTTTTCACCCCACGTGCGGCAAAGGCGCGGGTCAGGATAACCACGTCCTCATAAAACTTCGCATAACTGACGCTGAATTCACTGCCGGCAGCCCGGTAGATAAAGGCGGTCTGCTCAGGGTAGTCGCGCCGGCTATTCAGAAACATCTCGAACAGGGTGCCATAATCGATATCACTATATTTATGCATCACGTAATCACCATAAAAAGAAGAGTTGATCCCCCCTGCGCGCCATCATAGGGGGCAACGACTCTCGGCGCAAGAACCAGTTGTCCCCTGCTGGATTTACGCTTAAATCTTTGCCGCTGTTTCCATACCGACTGCGCAGCGACAATACCAAACCCCATCGGGTCGCAGGGCCGAAAAGACCTGGGAAGAACCACCCTTTATAAAAAAAATCCCGCGTGCCGCTAAGGCATCCGGGATTTCTGGACATACATGGAATCTGGCCCAACCTCAGATTTCAAATCCACCAGCGCTGCCTGCTTAGTCCGATATTAGCGTCGGCCGATGCCTCCCTGAACCACTCAATTGAGGTGAGAAAAATCGGCAGCGCTTTCATCCAGAATTTTTCGCATGGCGACGATCAATTTCCTCCGCTCCACGGGCTTCTCAAAAAACTCGCGAACCCCGAGTGCCCTGACATCCTCTTGCGATATTTTAGCGCCGAAGCCACTACAGAGGATAATCGGGATATCCGGCCCGATGAGCATAAGTTCGCTGGCTAGCAGCCTGT
>JAAXQE010000211.1 GCA_012974425.1 Geopsychrobacter sp. | reverse complement strand
AACAAATCCAACTGGACGCATTGTACCAGAATTTTCAACCCCATATTGCCAGAGAGTCCAGTCTCTTGCTACCTTTTAAGGGGCCTGCGCTCGCCGGGTGTGAGCCAAAGGGCCAGCCGAAATTGACAGCCCCAGCGCTACAGGGCAGAATCAGCTTTTATAGAAAGGACTATTTCAGCATGCCAGAGCAAAACCTCTTCTGTATTGATCTCGACCAACCCAACCTCTACGGCTTTCGGCGCTTTATCAGCAGCTGGTACCTACAGACTGCCGGACAGGGGCTGCTGGTCGACCCCGGGCCGCTCTCAACCATCCCCCACCTGCTTCAGGAACTGCAGGCGGCGGGGATTGAGCGGCTCGACTATATCCTGCTCACCCATATCCATATCGATCATGCCGGTGGCACCGGTGAGCTGCTGAAGCACTTTCCGAGCGCGCGGGTCATCTGCCATCCGGAAGGGGTGCGCCACATGATCGACCCGGCGAAGCTCTGGCAGGGCTCGCTCAAGGTGCTGGGCAAAACCGCCGAGGCCTACGGGGAAATCATCCCGATCCCAGCCGAAAAGGTCGGCTTCAGCGAGCAGATCGGCAAGAGCGGCATCCGCAGCTATCTGACTCCCGGCCATGCCCAGCATCACTGCTGCTACCTGGCCGAGGATCTGCTTTTTGCCGGTGAGCTCACCGGGGTCCGTTGCGAGGTTGAACAAGGGATATACATGCGCCCGGCGACCCCGCCGCGCCTTATCCTCGAAGTCGCCCTCGCTTCGATTCAACGCATGATCGAGCTGGCCCCGCAGCGGATGATATTCGCTCACTATGGTCTGGTCGAAGGCGCACTCGCCCACTTGGAGATTGGCAAGCAGCAACTCAGACTCTGGGTCAAGGGCGCCGTAGCCTGTGCAGCATACCCCGAAGAAGCACGCGGTGCGGCCTTTTACGCTTGGCTGCTAAAAGAGGATGAAAACTTTGCGCTGATCGAGCAGCTGCCGGAGGATATCCGCCAACGCGAACGTGAATTTATCGGCAATTCCCTCCGCGGCATGACCGAATATGTTGCCGGGCTGAGCGCAGCAGAACGTCGCCGCCTGGCGGCATAAGAGAAGGGCAACCTATGGATCAAGAACCGCCAAAAACTCCCTGGATCTGTCATGTCTGTGATGAGAGCGGCAGCGGAGAGAGTCTGACCTGCTGCAACTGCTTCAAGGTCACCTGCGCGCAACACCTCAAACATGTCACCAGCCTCAATCCGGAGACCGGCCTCTATCAACTGATGCCGATCTGCCTCGATTGCGCGATCCGCGAAGCGCTTCACTGACCATGAGTCCGCCGAGAAAAACCATGGCCAGCCGGGTTGCCAAGATGCAACCGACCATCTTCACCAGCATGACCGAACTGGCCATCAAACATGGCGCGGTCAACCTGGGTCAAGGCTTCCCCGACTTCGACCCGCCGGACTTTATACGTGATGCAGCGCTAGAGGCCCTGCGCGGCCCATACCACCAGTATGCACCCGCTTCCGGGCAAGCTGAGTTGCGTCAGGCCATCGCAAAGCACATGGCAGACCATTAAGCAGTTAGACTACGCTCCGCACAGCGAAAGACAGGTCCGCGTCGGCGCGACCGAAGCCCTGTTGCGGCGATGATGGGTCTGCTCGATCCCGGTGACGAGGTGAATCTGTGCGAGCCTGCCCCAGATGCAGGAGCGGACCCTGCGGATCTCCTCGCTGGGCAAAACCTTCAGTGTGACCGGTTGGAAAATCGGCTGGGCGACCGGACCGGCAGGGCTGATCGAAACGCTGCGGCGCGCCGTCTGAAGCAAGGGTTCAAGCGCCGAACGCGACCACCGGCAGCCCTTTTTCCAGCCAGACGAGCAGGCCACCGGCCAGATGCCGCGCCTGCCGATAATCGGTCTGCGCGTGCAGAAATTCGAGAATAATCCCGCTGCGATGACCGCTGCGACAGATCAAGACCAGATCATCTTGCGGGGTCGCAACCCTCGCCAGTTCAGTCAACCAGTTTGCCGGATCGGCATTCCCCGCCGCATCAAAAAAGGACAACAGATGACTGCCCGCAAGCACGCCGGTCGCCTGCCACTCCCCGGCCCGCCGGATATCCACCAGGACTATGCCTGCCGGCTGAGCGGCTAATTCCGTCGCAGTAATTTCCATCATCTTCGTTCCTACATCTAAACGTTTACCGGACTAAGCACTACTGACGCACCAGGCGGACCTGGCGTGGCTTTTGCCCGCAGTTGGTGCGAAAGGGATTGATATCCAGCCCACCACGGCGGGTGTACCAGGCCTGCACGCTCAGCTGCTGCGGCTGACAATAGCGTTGCAGATCGACAAAGATCCGTTCGACACACTGTTCGTGAAACTCGTTGTGCTGGCGAAAGGAGACCAGATAACGCAGCAAGACTTCGCGGTCGATCTTTGCGCCGCGATACTCGATGAGCACAGTCCCCCAATCGGGCTGATTGGTGACCAGGCAGTTGCTCTTGAGCAGGTTGCTGTGGAGAAGTTCACTGACCTGAATCCGGCTGTCTGCGGATAGGCCCTCAGGCTGCAGTCGGTAGCTGTCGATCTGTATATCCAGCTCATCCAGAGAATCTCCCGGCAGGCTGAGCAGCAGGGGCTCTGCCTCTGAAAGTAACAGCAACTCAACCTCTACCGCTACGCCACTGGCCGCCGAAAGATCCTCAACCAGCCGGCGTTGCAGCTCAGCGCGGCTCTCCAGGATGGTCTGATTGAATGAGTTCAGATAAAGCTTAAATGACTTTGATTCGATCAGATAAGGTG
>JAAXQE010000202.1 GCA_012974425.1 Geopsychrobacter sp. | reverse complement strand
ATACAGCGTTTTCTTGTAGATGGGCTCGTCAAGGACATCACTATTACATCTATACCTGTGATCCTTGGTCGCGGGATACCTCTTTTTGGAAAGCTGAAAAACGACATCCAGTTAGAGCATATTTCTACCAAGTCCTATGGCTTTGGTTTTGTACAATCTACATACGAAGTAATAGTGTGAAACTATCCCATCCACCACCATCTGTCAGACGCTAAAATGGCCAACCTCAAAAAGGGGTGGGCCATTCCTTTTTATCAGGGATTTTTGGAATGCAGGTTTTCATCCTCAATCGACACCCTCCTCAAACGATCTGGAACAACTTTTCGGACAGCCTGCTCGCTACGAACCTCTAGAATTGGAACCTCCCCATCAATATAATTTTTGATTATTAAGTGGTACAAAATGAGATACTGTAATTACTATTCATTTACGGGATCAAGCTATAGGAAATTTATGCTCTGAGAGAATAGATTCTAACTAATCATTTAAGCGGACTGTGCGATGCGATGGTTGTTCGCGCAAGGGTTTCTGCGCACTTGAAATTGACTAAGCCCAGCCCGCTTAGCTTGGTCCGTTCGCTGAAAATTCGGATTAATCTTACGACACTTTGGAGTTAGTTAATAACATGATGAGTAAATCGACACTGTTGATGATAATCGGCCTATCACTATTCAGCTTTATGGCCTTTGGAGCAGAGCATCAGGAGTTGCAGGCATTTCCCGCAGCAACAGACGACATGGAGCGGTTCGTTATTGTCCTTCCCCACAAGGACAGTGATGAAAAAGGCGACTTCAAGGTAGAGCTAATTCCGGGAAAGGTAATGCTTACTGATGGCGGGAACAAAATGCGCCACGGGACCATCATTGAACCCCAGCCACTCATAGGTTGGGGTTATACCTATTATGAAGTTACCGGGCAGGATGTTGCTATGAGTACCATGATGGCGGTTCCCGAGGGAGACCAGAATAAGGAGAGATTTGTTCCGGGAACCTCTCTCCTTATTCGCTACAATAGTCGTCTTCCAATCGTAATATACGCGCCCAATGGATACGAAGTTCGCTATCGAATCTGGTCGACAACCAAGACAACTGAGAAAGCGGAGAAGGACTAAATGAACCGCCTCTGGCACCATAGACAGACTTATATCTCTCAGGGCATGTCTCGCAAATCACCACATATCAGACATGAAAATGGCCACCTCAGTAATTGGGGTGGCCATTCTTTATTTTTCATGAAATTGGAGGACGATTCAGTCAACAGCGAATGTGACAAATGTGTTTTTGCACAGGCCGGTTTCGCGAGATGTCGATTTGAATTTTACGAGATCCCACGTATATTTTCCTTGAGTATACCGATACATTACGAACCATCAAGGGCCTGTTGTGGCAGGCAGACCTGAGATACCTTTTTCAAAACCTCCTAAAAAATATGCCCCACAGTTCTCTACCTCCTGAGCTGTGGGGTTCTTTTTTGTCACCACCTATAGAACGCCAAACGCCCACGGTTACCAGAACGTGGGCGTTTCTTATGGTGCGCGAAAGACCGAATGGGTCAACGTAAAATTTCAACGGTCGATGTTGAGAATGTATTGAGAGGGGGCTTTGTCCGAGACGATCCAGAACTATCGGACAACGGAAGGAATTGGCGCTACAAAATCCGAAGCAATCGTTTTTTTGTAGTCGTTGAAGTTTGGCCCGGTGGTCGTGTTTTTATCGTGACCGTCATTAGAACTTGAGGACCTTATTATGACTATTGAATTTCCAGCTCAGCCCTGCCCTGCTTGTGATCAGGAAATGACCGTAACGCACGAAGATCTGCATTACGAGGAATGTGGCCTGCCTTATGTTGTTCTTAAAAACATCTACACAGAACGCTGTGAGTGTGGCCAGATATTCCGGACTATCCCAAAGATGGCAGAGCTTCACAGATTGTTGGCTCTCCAGCTCGTCAAGAAGTCAGGGCCTCTTGAAAATTTCGAGATCACCTATTTGCGGAAGTCTTTGGGGTGGTCAAAAGCTGACCTTGCCCGTAAACTGCATGTCCAAAGGACGCAACCAAGCAAGTGGGAAAGAGAAGAAAACCCAACAAAAATGAACCCTCAAAACGATTTACTTCTCCGCGCCCTGGTTGCTGTAAATAATAGGATAACCAGCTACGTGGATAACATGGAGAACTTGAACGTTAAGGCGACAAGGCCCCATGTTCACAGGACGCTAGAGGCTTCAATCGATGAAAAAGGCTGGCATACAGAGGAATTGGAAGCGGCCTAATTTTGATTTATTGACTAGCAAACCATTGAAAAAACATAAAAAGAAAAACAATTTGTGACAAATAGAGCCCCGGTCCTCACTGGGGCGTCTTCATATCTACATCTCAAAAGTTGTAAGTTTTGAAGAAGATTTCGACCGAACCTGACACTCTCTGTCAGATCAAGTTCAGACTTTTACAACTGAGCTTGGGGTATATATTGGGGTACGCAGAGCATGCGGATTAAACTATGGGCTAAATATCGACCACTTGCAGCGCAATGGGCGGCATGATGTACGCTTCCCCGCAAATGTTGAATGAAAGGCCCCACCGGACAATCGTCCGGTGGGGCCTTTTTTTTATGGAGCAGGCTGAAGCCGTGCCAGATGTCTCGGTGGGTGTCAAGGTAGTTGTCGCCTCTTCTCGTTATGCTGCTTCGGCACAAAGGTCCTCTTCTGAGGGCCTTTTTTGTTCTGGGTTAAGTCGGACGATTGTTATGGGTTCCCAGTTACGTGTCTGACTGGTCCACCGGTTAGGATTTTTCTGTCGTGCGTGTGCGTAAACTTCTTTTCGATGGTTGAGAATGGCAGTCTCCTGTCCATAATGTCGATCATCAGGTGTCACGAAGCGGATCTCACTGTGGAGATGCTCGGTGTTGTACCAGAGAGCAAAGGTGTCAACCCAGTGTTGAGCGTTCTGCTCGCAGACAAACGGACGGCTAGGGTACTCAGGCCGGTACTTCAATGTGCGAAAGAGCGACTCCGAAAACGGGTTGTCGTTACTCACACCAGGCCGACTGAATGAAGGAACTACACCCAAGCGTTGTAACGTCACCAGCATGGTGGACGCTTTCATCGGACTACCATTGTCAGAGTGAAGAACCAACCCATCAGGATTAACTCCATGACGATGGTAAGCCTCGACCAGCATCAATGCGCTGTTCTGCCCACACTCTTTATCAAACACCGTCGCCGAGATAATCTTACGGCTCCAAACATCCATGATCAGGTACAAATAGAAGAAGCGTCCGGCAACCGTGGTCTTTAGATAGGTTATGTCCCAGGACCAGACTTGATTTGGGCCAGTCGCCTTCTTCTCGCGAGGTCGCCGGTGCGTGGCTGGACGACATCGTTCCCGATGTGCAAGTTGATTCTCCGCACGCAAGAGGCGATAGAAGGTCGACTCCGATGCAACGTACACGCCTTCATCCGCCAAGCGTGGAACGATCTGCTTAGGCGATAGATCTCTATACCTCGGTGCATTTGCAATCGACAGAACCTGTTTCCGTTCCTTCTCGGTCAGTTTGTTTGCAGGTCTGCTCAACGGGCCGCAACGACGGTCTTCACCGCACTCCTGAAGGCGCCACCGCTGGACAGTGCGAGAGGTCAACTCAAGTATTTGAGCGGCCGGTTTCAACCTGGCGCCTGAGGCGGTGGCTTCATCAATGAGGTCGAGAGCCTGCTGCCGCTCTAGTTGTCCGTGTCGTCGTCCTCGTCCCCCCAGATCGCTTGGGCTTTTTTTTTAAGAACCAGCAGGGCAGCCGTTTCGGCCAAGGCCTTATCCTTGCGCCTGAGTTCTTTCTCCAACTCCCGAACGCGCTTGGACTCAGGAGCCTTCTTTCCACGCGGTACGGTCAAAGGCTCCAGCCCGGTAAGCATCTGGTCATGCCACTGCTGTAACTGCGCTTCATGCAGACCTTTGCTGCGTATGAATGCGCCGAGTTCTTCGTCGGAAAGGTACGCGGCTTCCAGAACCGCAGCCAGTTTCTCTTTGGCATTCCAATCTTGTGGTCGCTTCATTCTGATCGGCCTCTGTGTGGGGGCTGCAAGAAGTGGAACTTCTTCGTAGGGTGGCGGGACGAGCTTACCAGCATCGCTGACCCAACGGTAGAGGGTGGATCGGGGAACCCCAAGCTCGGTCGACAGAGTTACAACATCAGGCCGATCAGGGGATGTCATCTTTTGAACCATCAAGGTTCGGAAGGCTTTTGAATACATTCTCGCTGTCTCCTCTTTTGTTTTAGCTTGAGGCGACAACTATGCTGACACAGGGGGATACCAGATCGTGGGATTTTCTCAGTTTGCGACATTAATCGGACACTTTTTACTGCAATGCGCGGCTTACAGTAATGCACGATTCCATTGGTACAGCAGCGAGCATCTGCATAGTGAGATTCGCTTCGTGAAACCGGATGTATGGGCAAGAGCTTGTTAAATTGAGCAAGAGAAAAGAGGTTTACGAGCAGGCCCACCAAAAGACTCCTGAACGGTGGGCTCGGCAAACACGCAACTGGGAGGCAGTCGACAAAGTTCGACTAAACCCTGAACGGAAAAGGCCCCCCGTTCGGAAGCCGCATGATGAGACAGAGGTGACAACTATCTTGACACCCACCGCTACCGACAATTGCGGGCTTAATCACTTTCGATAACTGTCCAACAAGTGGGCACTTGTCGGAATCAGGCCGGTCAGAACTTACTATTTTTGAAAAACGGCCTGAAAGGGATGACTCACCATTTTAAAAGTGGATTTCCGATTTTTGAAACGCCAAATCTGTGCGATTTATCCCAAGATGAAGCAGGACTGCAATTCAGAGTAATATCTGAGGCAGCCCAACCATTTGTAATCAGGTCGAGCCGTCTTTGTATTAATGGTTGTGTTTTTTTTTGTCAAAACCAGTAAATACTTAAATTTCACTACCCCAGAATAACGTAGACCATCATATCGAGAAGTACTTATCCATAAAAAATTTCCTCCGTAAAAATCTTATTCCCTTGTTGCCCAGGGCCTGGGTCGAACCCATTAAATGCGGGATTAAATATTCGAAACGACAACGGTATTTTATCATTATCCCCCCCCCCGGAAAATTTGACGGCAATCAAAAATTGGCGGGGAGATTTACTGCAATCAAGAAAAAGAAGTAATACAACAAAGTGAAATAAAGGTGTTGACTAATATTCCCACGTGGAGCACTATGCCCACCGATAACGCATTAACCACTAAAGATGTCAGGCGATGGGGCTGACTTGGCTGCTGACATTGCTGTAAAATATCTGAAGCATAACTCGTAGCCCAAAAAATGGATTTAGAAAGGGGAATCTACTCATGAGAAGTCGATATAACAAAGGTTTTCAAAAGAAAGTGGGTCAAGCGTGGCTTGAGGGCGAAGTTAATGCAGATATTAATCAAACCCAAAAAGCTGAAGGGATTTGGCCTGTGGCTTATGGTATGTAAGCGAAATAAATTCACTTGTCATTGTAAATAATCGCATTCAATAAGGACTTATCGCTATGAATAAAACAAATACTTTGAAAATGTTTTCCGTTATTGCACTGGTTATTGTGTGTCAATTGTTTGTCGCCCCTGTAGCTGATGCGGCGGGATGGAAAATACTAGGTATTACTAACGTAAAAGGAACACTTGATCGGGATGTAGTAAAGGTAACGGCAAAAAAAGGCTTGTTCCGTTCAATTAAAATAAAAGTTAGAACTGGTCCGCTTGAGATGAAAAAATTAATTGTACATTTTGGCAATGGCGAAATTCAGGATATTGCTATCCGTAAACATTTTGGGAAGAACACTGAATCTAGAGTCATAGATCTCAAGGGACAAAAACGAGCTATAAAAAAAGTTGTATTTTGGTATGCCAAGAAAAAATGGGCAGGACCAAAACCGACAGTTGTCCTTTGGGGAAAGAGTTGATATCGCCAGACTCAATACAATAACCAGCATTGTTAACCAGATTATGTTTTTGGCATCATAGGTCAATGCGGGACCAAGTTAACCGACTTGATTTCATCCACCATCTATTAAACGTATAGAGTTTGGCATGGCTTATGGGTCAGTACTTGCCGTCTGAAATGGACCGAGAGAAAGAAAATTTACTATGAGAAGTCGTTATCGCCAAGAGGTCCTAATGAAAGTGAATCAAGCGTGGCGTGAGTATAAAGCTAAGGCTGGAGTTACTCAGACCCAGGTGGCAAAAGTCTTGGGGATCAAACAATCTTCCTTCAGTCAGTACCTGCGTGGTCCTGAAAAAGGTGGCATCCCCCTTAATACTGATTTTCTTACGAAATTCGCTGACCTGATTCAAGTGGATCTTGCCGATTTTGGCCTGGACTCAGGAATTGAGACCCAGCGTCCGGAAGCTTTTTCTATGGAACTCAAGTACAGCCTGTCAGGCGCAACCCTGACGGGGAGGTACTGCCCGGTGCAATCGATCGTACCAAAGCGGAACTGCTATGGCGTGCTAGTTGATATGGAGGGATTTGTTCTTTCGAAAGGCTCAATCATTATCGTCGACCCTGACGCTGATATTCGTGAACATGATGGTGTTATCTGTAAAACCGCAGACGGTCCGGTCAAGGTTGGACAAATTGTCGATGCGGAAGACGGCTGGAGGATCATCTCTCCTGTGTGGGGGACTGTCCTAACGTTCAAAGCGGATGAAGAGGAGTTCGTCCACAGGATTATTGGTAACTACCACCCGGAGGGAAAAGGCAAGGTTTATCCGCGAAAAGAGTTAATTTCGAGTTCTTGACCAGAGTCAATGTTGCAAGCATCTTTGCCAGTTAAGCTCTGTCCACATTAGAAGTTCGTTTTTTTTCAGCAAAGTGATATAGTTCAATGATTGTCGATATGTAGAGCTTGTCCACGCTTACAACCATTCTTCGTTATGCGAAGAAAAGGAGAAACTAAATATGTTTAAACAAAAACTGGCCAAGCTCTATGTTCTTTCTCTCGGCCTGCTGTTGTTAACCGCCTGCGAAAAAGAAATGCCTCAGGCCCCAGAACCAACTGTCCGACCGGTAAAGATTGTGGCCATTGAAACCGCCGAAAGTCTGCAAACCACCCGATACCCAGCTGTAATTCAAGCTTCTGGATCAGTGGATCTGACTTTTCAGGTCGGAGGCTTGTTGCAGGAGTTGCCGGTCACGGAAGCCCAGATAGTAAAACAGGGTGATCTAATCGCAAAACTGGACCCGCGCGACTTTGTCAGCCAGGTAAACACAGCCAAGGCACAGTATGAACTTGCCGAGCAAGAGTATCAGCGTGCCGTGCGTCTGATCAAAGAGGATGCGATTGCCCAAAGGGAGCTGGAGCAACGCAAGTCCCAGCGCGATTCTACAAAAGCCCAACTGGATACGGCTCAAAAAGCATTGTCCGACAGTGAGCTGAGGGCACCATACACCGGCGTGATCGCCAAGGTGCCGATCAAGCGCTTGCAGAACGTCCAGCCGGGCACTGCCATTGCGTCCATGATCGATGCTAAAAAGTGGGAAGTCACCATTAACTTGCCTGCCAGCGTTATCGCCTCGACACCAACTCGGCAAGAGGAAGGTGTTTACGTGGTCTTGAGTGCTGCGCAAGAAACGCAAATCCCGGCGACTTTCAAGGAGGCGACTCTGGAAGCGGACGCGGTCTCTCAAACCTATGCCGTCACTTTTTCGTTTCAGGCCCCTGAGAATTTGGTGATTCTGCCAGGCATGAACGCCGATGTCATCTTGCAATCATCTGCCAAGCAGGCGATTGCACGTGATAAAAACGTTGCTGTGCCGCTGGCCGCAGTGCTGAGCGCTGGCCAACAGCAATTTGTATGGGTGGTTGATAACGGCAGTATGACAGTCACCAAACGACTGGTCCGGGTACAGGAAGGTATTGGTGAAACCCTGGTGATTACGGATGGTCTCGTTGTTGGCGAATCGATTGTGGCCGCCGGTGCGGCCTATCTGTCTGAAGGTATGCAGGTCCGCCCTTGGACAGATTAGACTGAAATGATTACTGACGTTTACATACGGGAAGAGCGTCCGGTTCTGGACGAGAAAGACGAGAAAAAGCAATGAACTTTGCCGAATTCAGCATCAGGAACCAAGTGTTCAGCGTGATAGTCATCCTGCTGTCACTGTTGGGTGGTTGGTCTGCCTACCAGGATATGTCGCGCCTGGAAGATCCGGAATTCACCATTCGCACTGCACTGGTGATCACCCAATATCCAGGCGCCAGCCCCCTGGAAGTAGCTGAGGAAGTTAGTGATCCTCTGGAACAAGCACTTCAACAACTGCAGGAAGTCGATGTCGTAAAGTCGGTTTCCTCCGCGGGGACCTCTGAAATAACCGTCGACATTAAGTATGATTTTTCGCCCACAAAATCTGACCTTCAGCTCATCTGGGGTAAGCTGCGCAATAAGATAAAAGATATCGAAGTGACCTTGCCGCCAGGTGCTTACCCGCCAACAGTGGTAGACGACTTCGGTGATGTTTTCGGGCTGTACTACTTTATCACTGGTGATGACTACACTCCCGCCGAGCTGCGCCGCTACGCCAAACAGCTCAAAAGCGAGCTGCTGCAGGTTGATGGCGTAGCTAAAGTGTCGCTCGGAGGAGAACTAAAAGAAGCTATTTTCGTTGAAATCTCGCGAAATAATGCCGCTGCCTTGGGTGTTTCAGTCAATAACATCTACAACATCCTCAGCCAACAAAACCGAGTCCTCTCGGCAGGCGATGTCAGAGTCGGGGAACAGCGCATTGTCATTGATCCCAGCGGCGCTATCGATTCTGTCGTTGCCATCCAGAACCTGCTGGTGTCGTCGACACCGGACGGTAAAATTGTTTATCTGAAGGATATTGCCCATGTCTGGCGCGGTTACCAGACTCCGGCGGAAAAACTCCATCGATATAACGGGCAAATGGCGATCGCCCTTGGTATTTCCAATGTGCTTGGCGGAAATATCGTCAAGATTGGTGAAGCGGTCAATGCAAAAATCGCCGATGCGGAAAGTCGCCGTCCGCTTGGCATTGAACTGCACGAGTTTTACCATCAAGGCAAGACGGTTGCCGCCTCGGTGGATAACTTTGTCGTGAATGTCCTCGCGGCGCTGGCAATCGTGATTGCGACTCTGCTTATCTTTATGGGACTTAAGTCCGCCCTGGTCATCGGCGGTATCTTGCTGTTGACCATTTTCGCCACTCTGGCGACCATGGATCTGGCCGCGATCCCGATGCACAGAATTTCACTGGGAGCGCTGATTATCGCCCTGGGCATGATGGTCGATAACGCCATTGTCGTCACTGAGGGGATACTGGTCGGAGTCCAACGCGGCCGGGACAAACTGGAGATCGCCAAAGAGATTGTCACCCAGACCAAGTGGCCGCTTCTGGGTGGCACTCTGGTGGGCTGTATCGCCTTTGCGCCGATCGGCTTTGCGCCGGGGAGTACTGCCGAGTTCACTGGCCACCTGTTCTGGGTGGTTCTGATTGCCTTGCTGTACAGCTGGCTATTTGCCGTAACGCTAACACCGCTGTTCTGCTTCTGGCTGTTTAAGCCGAAAGCCGAAAGTTCAGGGAAGGAAAGTTCTGACAATGCCTTCTACCGCAATTACAAGAAGTTGATGCATAGCCTCCTGCACTGGCGCTGGGTCAGCGTGGGGGTGGTTGTCGCGGCACTGGTACTGTCGTTGTGGGGTTTTCAGTTTGTAAAATCAGGATTTTTCCCGCCATCGACCACGCCGCAACTCGTCGTAGATTATTGGTTGCCTCAAGGGACAGACATCTCGCGGACTCACCAAGATATCGAGCAGATTGAAACCTTTGTCGGGCAACTTGAAGGAGTCAATGCGGTCCAGTCCTCTACCGGTGGCGGAGGGCTGCGCTACATGCTCATTTATGGCCCGGAATCCCACAACTCAGCCTATGGCCAGCTGCTCGTGCGGGTTGATGACTACCGGATGATTGATGGACTGATGCCCCAGATTGAGGGCTTTATCGACAACAATCTTCCCAATGCCCAAGCTAAGGTTTGGCAGTTTGTTCTTGGCCCTGGCGGTGGTTCAAAAATAGAAGCTGTTTTCAAAGGCGCTAACCCCGCCGAGTTGCACCGTCTGGCCGAGGAGGCGAAAGCCATCATGGTCAAGGATGGACGGGCCAAAGCGATTAAGGATAACTGGCGTCAGCCGGTCAGTGTTATCGAACCAATTTATTCAGAGACTAAGGCCCGTCGAGCCGGAGTGTCGCGGGAAGATCTCGCCACGGCCCTGCAAACCAACTTTTCCGGTCAGCAGGTCGGCCAATATCGCGAAGCGGATGATTTAATTCCGATTATTTCCCGCGCACCTGCGAACGAACGCATGGGTATTACCGACATTAAGGATATTCAGGTCGCGAGCAGCGCTACCGGAAAAACGGTCCCCATCGCTCAAGTCACCGAAGGATTCCGCACCGTTTGGCGCGATGGCATGCTGCGACGCGAAAATCGGGTCTGGACCATCAAAGCACAATCCGACCCCTATCCGGGCGAGATGGCTTCTGAGTTGCACAGCCGCATTCGTCCCGCTATCGAAGCTATTCCACTTCCCGACGGCTATACCATGGAATGGGAAGGTGAATACGGAGATGCCTTGGAGTCGAACGACAATCTGGCCTCGACGCTACCTCTCGGCTTTATGGCCATGGTGATCGTTGTCTTTGTGCTGTTCGGCACAGTGCGGCAACCGATCGTGATCTGGCTGGTGGTGCCGCTGGCATTGATCGGCGTGGTGTTTGGACTGGTGATAACCCAAATGCCGCTCGAATTTATGGGCATTCTTGGCCTCTTGTCACTCTCCGGTCTGCTGATTAAAAACGCCATTGTCCTGGTCGATCAGTTTGATCTGGAGATCAAAAGTGGCAAGCCACGCTACGATGCGGTGGTGGATGCGGCCGTGAGCCGTGTACGGCCGGTGATGATGGGCTCGTTAACCACAATCCTCGGGGTGATCCCCCTTTTCTTCGATGCTTTTTTCCAGTCGATGGCGGTGGTTTTAGTCTTCGGCCTCACCTTTGCGACCCTGTTGACATTGCTCATCGTACCGATTTTGTACGCCATCTTTTTTAAGATTAAAGCAGAGGAGACTGAACATGCTCGCGCTTAAAGGTCGTTTATGGATCATTGCAGTATGCGTGTTGCTTAGCGCCTGTGCACCGAAAGTATCGCAGCAGGACATAACTGGAGCGATCAAAGCTGAAACGCCAACCTCGCCGAAGCAATGGACGGAAACCTCTGCTGCTGCTGTTCAGGTCGGTTGGATAGAGAGCTTTGCTGATCAGGCGCTGATCAAACTGGTGCAGGAAGCACAAGCCAATAACAGCAATCTGCAAGCTGCAGCGGCGAATGTGGAGCGTGCCAGGTTATTGGCAGTGCAAGCCGGAGCAGCGCTTGTGCCGAGTGTTGATCTGTCGTTGGGTGCTGCTAAAACCGGCGGTCTGCGGAGTTCGTCACCGGATATAACAAATCTGAACCTTGGCATACAGCTGGGCTGGGAGGCCGATGTTTGGGGACGTATCCGCGCGGGTTCGGAAGGCGCTGTTGCAAGTGCCCAAGCCGCAGAGGCAGATTATCGTTATGCGCGACATTCGCTGGCAGCGAACACGGCAAAAGCGTATTTCACCTCGATAGAAGCCCGCCTACAGACTCAAGTCGTGCAGAAAAGCTTGACAACCCAGGAAGAGACCTTGCGCATTGTGCAGTTGCGTTATGACAACGGCATGACGTCATCGCAGGACCTTGCCCTGGCCCGAGCCGATCTGGCAACGGCGCGTGAGCAACTGGTCAAGGTTGAAAGTGCCGGGCGTGATGCGGTCCGCGCACTGGAGATCCTGTTGGGACGTTACCCCAGTGCCGAGCTGGCTCTTCGCACCTCTTTGCCCGATACCCCTGCTCATCCACCGGTCGGCGTTCCTTCCGAACTGCTGGAACGGCGTCCGGATCTAGTGGCAGCGGAACGTCGCGTTGCGGCCGCATTGAACCTGCTGGATCAGGCCAAAGCTGCACGGCTGCCTTCCCTCAGCTTGACATCGAATATTGGTGGCTCATCGAATTCGCTGGCCGACATTCTCGACCCTCAAAACGTGGCTTGGCAGTTGGCTGCGAATCTGCTGGCGCCGATCTTTGACGGTGGACGACGCCAGGCACAGGTCGATATCGCCACGGCTGACCAAAAGCAGGCGCTGGCTAATTATGGAAATGTCGCGCTGAATGCCTTCAGCCAGGTTGAATCTGCACTCGATCAGGGTGTGGTGTTGGAAAGACGAGCAGATCAACTAGGCATTGCCTTACAACAAGCGGGCAAAGCGTATCGTGTTGCCCAAGTCCGCTATCAGGAAGGCGAGATCCCCTTGCTCGATCTGCTGGCGCTTCAACAACGGGTGGACAGCGCGAGCAGGAGCTTGTTGGCGGTCAACCGTTTATTGCTTGAACAGCGGGTCAATTTACATTTGGCATTGGGTGGAAGCTGGGACATTAAATAGAGGGGAAAGTTGTATAATCAAAGAACCTAAATTCGAACAAGTTATCAAAATTCTAAACGTTCCATAGGTGGCTTTATGCTCAGCGACTGGATTTAAATAAAACTGTAGCTGGATAGACATACCAAGTTTAGGAGAAAAAATGATTAAACTTGTAACCTGCATCAAACGGCGTAAAGGGATGAGTCATGCGGACTTCCGCTCCTTCTGGGAGAGTGAATTACTTGACAAGTTAATTCACAAAACAGCTCAAATGTTGAATGCAAAAAAATACTCTAAAGATACCACGCTGGCAATCACTGCCAACATTTACGCCAGAATGATTAGAGGTGGTTCTGAACCATTCGATGGAATGATTCAATATTGGCTTGAAAATGCGAGTGAAATTGTTTCACCTTCAGCAACCAGAGAAGATGACCTTGTGCAGGAAATGCTTGAGTATCAGCAACAATTTTCAGATATGGATCAATGCTGCTCGTTTTTTACGGATGACAACATTGAGACACTCTAGCGCAACTTAATAAACTCGTGTCCCATCATTGGAGTGTAAGGCGCCAATTCGGAAAGGTGATAGCTCTATGAAGTATGTATCCAAAGTTATTAACAGCATGCTGATGTTGACTGTCTTGGTCAGCCTAACCGCATGCGGGGCAAAGAGCAAAAAATTGGACGACTACGACATGCTCTCGGATACCTCGGGACTTGAACTTGACCAGAGTCAGGCTCCGACGATGGTTTTTATACGGCCGGGAGCGCCGACATTGAGCGCCTATGACCGGTTTATCATTGATACAGTGCACGTGAGCTACAGCGACCCCACGATGAAAGAGTTGGATCCGGAGCAGGTTGGAGAAATGCAGCAGTATTTCCGTGATGCCATGATCAAAGAATTACGTGATGCAGGCTATGAGATCGGGACGCGCTCACAAGCGAAGACAATGCGAATTTCTTTTACGCTATCGGGGCTTAAAGCGCCGAGTGCCAAAGGCAACGTTGCCGCAATAGGCGCGGGTATGATTGTGGGGCTGCCAATGTTATTATCGGTCAGTGTCGGCGAGGTCACGGTTGAGGCTGTTTTTCGCGAAGCACTAACAAACCGTATTGATGCCGTCGCGGTCAATAGAGCCCAGGGAAGTCGCCTGCTTAAAAAGAAACCGTGGTCGACCTGGGCAGATGTGGAAGGGTCTTTTGACAATTGGGCTGAAGGGATCCGGGAGTCCATTGATAAGGCGCATGGCCGCTAAAAAAACTTGAAAATAACTTCGTAGGATAGAACAAGTCGCACGACAAAAGGGGGGTGCTTTCCTTGCTATTATCAGACTATTGAATGGCCTCCTTGCCTCTCAGGGTGGTTAACTATTCGGGTACAACACGATGCGTAAACTCTCTACAAAAAACGTGAAATAGAGATAAGAAATAAAAAATTAAGGAGTATTTATGCGGTTGAGGTTTTCCCTAATTGTTTTTGTTACCTTGTCTCTGGTTCCAGACTTAGCTCAAGTGTAGTGGTTCCCTACGTGACCTGTTTGCCCAAGTCAGCCCATCCGTCTGTGTACTCAAGACCGTCGGTAACAAAATCTCCGATACTGCAAACACTGGTTTAACCAGTACTTATGGCCTTGGTTCGGGCGTGTTGATCTCAGAGGATGGGAAGGTCCTGACTGCAGCGCACGTGGTTCACCAAGCCGATGCCGTGATGGCTGAGTTTGCCAATGGCGAAAAGATTGTCGTAAAGGTCCTTGGCACAGACCCTCAAGCAGATATTGCCCTATTGCAACTTGAACATATGCCAGAAATGATTAAGCCAGCCATACTTGGCGATTCTGACCTAATAGAAATCGGTGATCGGGTTATGGTTATAGGTGCCCCATTTGGTCTGAGCCGAACAATGTCTTCTGGTTCTCTCAGAGGTCGACATGATATGTCCGAACAAAGTGAGGATCTAGTTGAGGTTGAGGTACTACAGTCGGACGCAGCGGCGAATAGTGGCAACTCAGGCGGGCCGATGTTCAACATGGATGGCGAGGTAATTGGTATCATCAGTTCGATTCTGAGCCGTTCGGGTGGTTTCGACGGCATCAGTTTTGCCATAAGCTCGAATGTCGCGAAAAAGCTGTTGCTCGAAGGCTAGACACGTTGGTCAGGACTTGATACTGTAATAATTCACAAGTACGCTGCAGCTTTCAACCTCCCCCAGGGAGCTGGCCTTCTGGTTCAGCGGGTGGCGCAAGGTTCGATGGCCGATATAATGGGGATCAAGGGTGGTGACAAACTTATCAAGATTGGGAAGCGGGATCTGTTGATTGGTGGTGATGTCATACTTGAGATAGCGGGTATCAAAATCACCTCTGACACCATCTTACTGAAGGCGATACGCAGCAAGGTGTTGGAGATGGACGCAGGCAAGGCCCTTTCTATCAAGGTAATAAGGGCCGGTGAGATTAAGGTTCTTTCCGCTCAACTGCTGTAGCCTGTTTAGTGGTGAGAAGCATAGAACATAAGATATTTACCCACCCGTCAACCATTGTGTGGCTAGTTCTAAGCGACTTGGCTCAGAGTTTAGCCCACGGTCGGAGATAGTCGTAGGTCACCATTTATGCGACATCCCTACATCTCCAGCATAGCAGGGAAGGCCCTTTACTATCTCCCCGTCGTCCTAAAAAACATGCCGATATTTCCGGAGTTTCGTTAATAATCTGCCGCGACTTATAAGGGATAGTATGAAGATCTGCTTGCAGCTACTAACATTCTTTAGTCTGATTATGCCTATAGTGGCTTGCACAAAGCCACCAGTTATCGTTGATCGTGTTCTTGTCTATAATGCGACAGTGAGCAAAATCAAAGATGTTAGGGTGCGCCATGAACCGACGAATAATGTTGCTTCAGTAAATGCGATTCTGCCGGAAAAATCTTTAGATGTGGGATTTGCACAGCAGCCGATGTTGGCCAAACGTGCAACACTCAGTTGGCGTGAGACAAGTGGGGCAGAACGGACCGTAACAGTAAATCTTCCATATAGCCGAACTATGGCAGAAGCAAAGCTGCCAATGAACCTAGTTTATTTTATTTATCCTTCTGGACGTATTGACGTTCATTTGAGAAAATCACAAATGAATCAATGACTGGTATAGGCTGTTCGCCGTCAAACTTGGGGCCGAATTGATAAGTGACCTAGAATTCCTACAAAACAAGAGCTTTCAACACGATATTTCGAGCTGGAAGCTAATCCCCCTAGTCTGATCTGTGGCCTCAAAAGGATTTTTTTGGGGGGGGGATTATCCCGAATTATTTTGATATACATGGCTACCCCACAAAGTGAGGGTAACGCTGGAGGTGCGGGAATGAAAGAGGCAGTTTTAGTGATGTTGATATGTGCATTAGTTGCCGTCTCAACCGTCTCTTTCGCAGAAAGCAATCCGAGGGAATGCGCGGCGATCAATGACAAGGATGCCAGATTGGCCTGCTATGACAAGGTATTTCGCCTTGCACTGCAGCAGGACCATCAGTCTGAAGCACAACCCTCTTTAGCCACCAGATCAGCGATTGACTCTAGGGGGCAGCAAGAACTTGCGACGTTATCCAACTGGTTTTCGATTACTCCGCATCGTCCAAACTATATCCTTCCTGCCAGCCTCAATTTTTCACCAAATTATTCAACTTACGGTGAATTCGGTGACTCTTTCAGTGATACCGAAGTTAAGTTTCAACTGAGCCTAAAGACCATTCTTTGGCCGAACATGTGGCACGGATCATCTCTTTGGGCTGCTTATACTCAGCAATCGTTCTGGCAACTATATGCCGAAGAGAAAGCGTCCGCACCGTTTCGCGAAACGAACCACGAGCCTGAGATCTTCTGGCAATTACCGGTCAGTTTTAGTCTGCTTGGGATGGACGCGCGATTCGCGACATTGGCATTCAATCACCAGTCGAACGGACGGGGAGAGCCATTGTCGCGCAGCTGGAATCGTCTAACTGGAGAACTCTCGCTCGAAAAAGGCCGAATCGTCACCTCTATGAAATCGTGGATTCGTGTAGATAACTCATCCAACGACAACAATCCTGACATTGAAGAATTCATGGGTCGCATCCAGCTTGGGGCCGCTTATAAAGGAGACGTGCACACAATAGCAATCGGCCTTAAGAACAACCTTAGCAGTGACAATCGTAGTGGTGTGGAACTCAATTGGACGTTTCCTCTCGCGCAAAAGGTCAAAGGGATTGTGCAGGTTTATTCGGGTTACGGAGAGAACATGATCGACATGGAAAACTACTCAAACCGCGTGAGCTTGGGGGTAGCTCTGACAGACTGGTTATAGAGTAGGTTGATTGACGCTGAACATCGCTCTTGCCTGATAGTCAGCAGCGTCCGTGATCGCAGTCTCAACGTAGTGCAACTTATGAGACACAACGGGCTACCGTATCGTCTATGTAAATGACATGATTCTTATCAATTCGCCGTGATATGACGAAATTTATTAAATAAACCGTGTGTTGAACTTGTCTTTCAGAACATTGAAATCTCGACATTAGCATAGTCAATAATTCTCAAAATGTTTCTAATAGCCTATGATTATTAAATAAATGAAAATTTTATGTTAATTTACCGGTAATTTATGTGAAACGTTTTCCCGTATATTTACTAGTTAATCAACAATATCAAATACGGGAAAGTCGTCCTATGGAAATTACGTTTAACTTCATTAAAGTGTTCGCTAGTGCATTGATAGCGTTGAGTCCGCTATTGTTGGTATTTGCAACAGTAATAGCTATGTTAGGAGTTATCATAGGCCGTATTGAGAGGTGGAATATGCTGGATTCCGTATATTTTGCATTCATTACCGCAACAACTGTAGGTTATGGTGATATAAGGCCAAACGATTCGATATCGAAGATTGTAGCTATTTTGATTGCGTTGATAGGAATTGTTCTCACCGGTATATTGGTTGCCATAGGCCTATATGCGGTAGAGTCCGCAATTAGCGGTTTACGTCTTTCGCAATAATAGAGGCCGAACAAGTCGCTGCATTCGACCGTGCACCGCGTTCGAGTCGCGTCAGTTTTTACAGTTATCAATCGTTTGAGGTTTGCATGTTTTTGTGTAAGGCGGTTGAGCTTTACGTACGTTCTATAAATCACAATAAGTGATACAAAACCGGCCCAACCTGATTCCAAATGGTTGGGCCGTCCCACATGTTGTGCTGGATAGGGGTCTTGCTTCATCTAAGGATTTAAAGAACACCCATCGACAGAAAGTCCGCTCAAATATTGTAGACTTGCCTGGAATGAAATCATGCTCAAATCTCCCAACATCTGTGCATAGATCGCAAATCTGATAACCATTTCCCATACAGGCACCCACCGTGTTGACCAAAAAACTTACAACTGGCAAGATATATTTCCGCCGATTGAGAAGCTCTCTCTTGATTACCGCAAAGCTGTCAGACTGGTTGTAAGGAAACGCCATGAAATCCAGCAATAGCCGTCTCGTCTATTCCGACGAAATCGGTCCCAACTGCCCCAAATGCAGCAAGCCGCTCAAAAACTGCTCTTGCCAGGCGAGTACCCCCCTGGCGGGTGGCCCGGTACGGGTTGAGCGCCAGACCAAGGGGCGAAAAGGCAAAGGGGTCAGCCTGATCTCGGGCTTGCCGCTGCCCGAAAAAGAGCTGAAGGAGCTGGCCAAAGAGCTGAAACAGCGATGTGGCTGCGGTGGCACGGTCAAAAACGGCATCATCGAAATCCAGACCGACCAGCGCGAGCTGTTGATCGAAGAGTTACTGAAGAAGGGCTACCAGGCCAAGAAGGCGGGGGGCTGAAATGGCTCAGAAAGCATCTGACAAACCCCGTGAAATTCATCGCTCCGTCTGCCCCTACGATTGTCCAGATTGCTGCGGGCTGCTGGTCGAGATTGCGGATAAGCGGGCAATCAGGGTGACGGGCGACCCGGACCATCCCACGACGCGCGGAACCCTCTGCGCCAAGATGAATCACTACGAAAAGACCGTGCATTCGCCGGAGCGGCTGACCGAACCTCTGCTGCGCTGCGGCAAAAAAGGCGAAGGGAAGTTCCGGCCGATCAGCTGGGCCGAGGCGATCAAGCGGATCGGTGAGCAGTGGAGTAACATCATCGCCGAATCCGGCCCTGAAGCGATCCTCCCCTACTCCTACGCCGGGACCATGGGGATTCTGCAACGCAACGCCGCCCACCCTTTCTTCCACCGCATGGGCGCATCTCTTTTAGAGCGCGGCATCTGCATGCCGGCAAAAGGGGCTGGCTGGCAAGCGGTGATGGGGGACACCCCCGCGCCCGACCCGGATGAGGTCCTGAGCAGCGATCTGGTCATCCTCTGGAGCTGTAACGCGGCGGCGACCAACATCCACTTTCTACACAGGGTAAAACGTGCTCAACAACGCGGGGCAAAGGTCTGGCTGATCGACCTCTACCGCCATCGGACCGCTGCCGTCGCCGACCGAACCTTCCTGGTCAACCCGGGGAGTGACGCGGCCCTGGCCCTGGGGATGATGCACATCCTGGTGCGGGACAATCTCTGCGATCTCGCCTTTATTGCCGCTCAGGTGCAGGGCTTCGCCGAACTGCAACAGGTCCTGCCCGCGTATACGCCTGAGGCGGTCAGTCGGATTACCGGCCTCGCGCCAGAGGTCATTGAAGAGATGACAGCCAGCTATGCCGCTGCGCGCGCACCCTTTATCAATATAGGTGGAGGGGTATCCCGCTATCGCAACGGGGCGATGTCGGTGCGCAGCATTGTCTGCCTGCCTGCCCTGGTCGGTGCCTGGGCCAAGCAAGGGGGCGGCTGCTTTGTCGGCACCAGCACCGGCGCAGCCTTCGATATGCCGCAGATAGAAGGTACGGCGCTACGGCAGGGGACGCCACGCACGATCAACATGAGCTGCCTCGGCGACGCCCTGACCGAACTTAACTCACCACCCGTCAAAGGGCTGTATATCCACAGCTCAAACCCGGCGGTGGTCGCCCCCGACCAGAACCGGGTGCTTGCGGGCCTGGCGCGTGACGATCTTTTCACGGTTGTGCATGAACGCTTCATGACCGACAGCGCGCGTTATGCCGACATCCTGCTGCCAGCCACCAGCTCCCTCGAAACCAGCGATGTCTATCGCTCCTACGGCAGCTATTCGGTCCAACGCAGCCGCCCGCTGATTCCGGCGGTGGGAGAGAGCAAATCAAATCGTGAGGTCTTCGCCCTGCTGGCAAGCGAGATGGGTTACGCCGAGCCGATCTTTCACAAGAGTGATGATGAACTGATTACAGAGCTGACTGCCACACCGAACGGATGGTGGGACGGGATCGACATGCAGGCCTTCGCCAGCGGACACCCGGTGGAGCTCTCGCCACCGGCCGACTCCGGCTATTCAACGCCCTCCGGCCGGATCGAAATATTTAACCCGCTGCTTGAGGAGAAGTTGCCGCGCTACCTGGCGCTGTCCGACCAGCGTTTCGCCCTGCAACTGGTCACGGCACCCGCCCTTAAAACCCTCAACTCGACCTTCTTTGAACGTGATGAGCTGCGCGACAGGCAGATGGGCCTGATGGTAAACGGAAGCGAGGCGCGAAAGCGTGGGCTTGGCGAGGGCGATCTGGTGACCGCGTTCAACGATCTGGGGGAGGTTGATTTCTACCTGCAGCTGGACGATGAGGTGCCCGCCGGGCTGGCAATCGCCGAAGGGGTCTGGTGGATCGCATTTGCCCCCGGCCAGCGCACAGTCAACAGCCTGACCTCGCAGCAGCTGACCGATGCGGGGGGCGGAAGTACCTTCTACGACAACAGGATTGAACTCAAAATGGCGAAAGAAAAAACCGAAGTTCGGGACTAAACCAGCTCGACCGCGGCAAAGCCGCCTCCGGGGGTACGCATATTGGTGACCTGCCCCTGATAGAGGCGCGCGGCAATTCCAAGGGAACGATCCCGCCAGGCATAGAGACGCAGATCGACCTTGAAGCTGTTCCCCTCGTCATCGGCCAGCTGCGAGGGCGGCACCAGATCCTGCACCAGGGTCAGTGCCGGTTCGAGTTCGGCAAAGCGTTTATGCGACATCCCCTTGCCGAGCAGCACCCCCTTGCTGCCGTAGCGCGCGACCGGTTTCAAGACCAGCTGCTTGCGCTCCGCCCAGACCTGTTCAGCATCGAGATCGCCAAGCAGACGGCTGCGTGGAATGATGCGCTGCAGCAATTCAACCTCTGCCCTATTCAGCCCCAGCTCCGTCATCTTCTCGGCCTGACACCAGAGCGTCAGACGGCGCTTGTCGGCCAGTTGGCCATAGACGAACGGGTTCGGGGTCAAACAAAGCTTGCGATTGAGATAGGCGCTGCGGATTCCGCTCATTGCCGCATCCTCAAGATAAAAATCGCAGTGGCGGTTATAGATCATATCGACCGGCTTTCCAGCGAAACTCACTCCCCGACCATCGGCAACCAGCTCACCCGGATCGGCGATTTGAACCTCAACCCCGGCGGTCGCCAACCAGCTGGCGAAAAGTTGCATCTCCGGAAATAACGCCTGTTGTGCGGGATTTTCATCGACAATAACCAGGCGCCGCAAAGGTCTGGCACCCGCACAGAAATCCTGCCATTCGCGCGCGAACATCATCTTCAAGCGACGTTGCAGCGATGGGGTCAACTGCGACTCGCCCCGACAAGCCCGCAGGGCCAGTGCGGCGCCGCCGGCGTTGGTATTGATCTCAATCAAACGCGGGCCGGCATCACTCAAGTGAAAATCATAGCCCATCATCACCGCGGCGTTGGCCGGGATAAACTTGGCCGAATCCGGCAGCTCGGCGGCAACCAGTTGCTGATAAGCGGAGTCGTTCTGCAACTTCCAGCTCAGGCGCAACAAGCCAAGCATCTGGTTAAGATCGGCTTTTTTTAACGGGACCCGTAATGGACTGATCGGTAGGCTATCCATAGTCAAAAAGAGTTTATCCGGCGAATAAATGCCTTGAGCAGGCCGTAACTGCGCCGATTGAATTCCATGGTCAGCCGCGGCAATTGATCCAGATCGGGTTGATCGATCTCTTCCGGCAGGGCGCTGGTCAGTTGCAAACTGCCACCGGGGTTGATAATCGCGCTGAATTCATCACGCAACACCCGCAGGTGTTCTGAATCGAGTGGACGATTGAGGCGAATGACCAGCCTATCCTTCACAAAACGCATACTGTGGTAATTACGATAGAAATCATCGATCAGCGCAACAGCCTCGGCCGGATCGCTGGTGATGGAAAACAGGCTGAAATCCTCACCGCTGATCAGGCCACGCTTCAGCAGCGGGTCACGCACAAAATCCAGAAATTTATCCCAGTAACCGCCATTGTCATCATCGATCATGATCAGGGGAATGGGGGGATTCTTGCCGGTCTGAATCAGGGTCATGACCTCCATCCCCTCATCCAGGGTGCCGAAGCCACCGGGAAACAGCACCACGGCATCCGCCTCCTTCACAAAGGCCACCTTGCGGTTGAAGAAGTACTTGTAGTTGATGACCTTGTCGCTCCCCTTCATCACCGGATTCATATCCTGTTCGAAGGGGAGATCGATATTGACTGCAAAGGAGTTCTCGGCCCCGGCGCCCTGATTACCGGCCAGCATGATGCCTGGCCCACCACCGGTGATAACCATGTAGCCACGTTCAGCCAGCATGCGCGAAAAGCTGACACACTTCTGGTAGATCGGCTCAGCAGAGTCGGTCCGCGCACTGCCGAAGATACTGACCTTCCTGCGGTTGCGATAAGGGGCAAAAACCTTATTGGTGAAGCGCATCTCCTTCATGGTGGTGCGCATAAATTTCTGATCAGCCAGATAGTCGTTCTCCTGCCCTGATTTCAGGGCACCGAGAATCATCTGACGGATCATTTCAGGGTGATGAACCCCGACCCGGCCCATCAATTCATCGATCAGAATGTCAATTTCGGCGTTGCTGCGATCAAAGTGCAGTTCCATCTATAAACTCCGCTCAAGGGGGATCAGGCTCTAGCAAATCGCTGCAATATTTGGTTGTCCCTGCAGGCGGCACGATACCAACAACAGGCCACACATACTACCACCAGCATAGGGTTCGGCAAAGGAACGATAAAGACCGCGCTGCTCAGTCGGTAAAACACCGCCCTGACCACTGATGGAGCAAGCCATATTCTTCATGTACGCGATCCATCAGTTGCGGCCAGACCTGTAAGCGTTCCTTCTGCTGCGCCATTTATTCTGTCCTTTAAAAAGAAGGCAGCACCACATGATTCTGTGATGCTGCCCTAAAAAAGTGGCCGAAGAAGACCGTAAGCCGGGTTTTGTTCCCCACCGCAGTTACCCGCGGCAGGGCGACGATCATTCATCTAGGGACGCCGTTGCCGACGCCCTCAAGCAACCAACCCGGGAACTTCGGGCGGACCACCCTCAAACGTTCCCCTATTTGGTCTTGCTCCGGATGGGGTTTACCTGGCCTCCGACGTCACCGCCGAAGCCGGTGAGCTCTTACCTCACCCTTTCACCCTTACTCTGATGTTACGCGAACATCAAAGCGGTCTTCTCTCTGTGGCACTAGCCCTAGGGTTGCCCCCGGTCCCCGTTAGGGACCATCCTGTCCTGCGGAGCCCGGACTTTCCTCCCGCCCACCATAAAGGCAGACCGGCGATCATCCGTTCTTCTCCAACCACTTAAATGTAACAGACTATGCTCGATTCATATAGAGCAAACGGTTGCAATGTGGGCAACTCTGCAATTCATTGCCACGGTGCAAGCGGTTATATTGCTGCGGTGGCAGTTGCATGTTACAGCCCAGGCAAGCGCCATCGACAACGCAAGCAACGGCCAGACCACCACGCCGCGAGAAAATCCGCTGGTATTTACTCAGTAGGGTATTGGGCAATTCCTTGGCCAGACTATCGCGGGTCGCCTGGCGCGCGACACAGGTCGCATCGCTCTCGGCGAGAATCTGATCGACCTCGGCCTGCCGCGCAGCACTGTTTTCAGCGATTGCAGCAAGTTCAGTCTGTTTCTCATCCAGATCGTCACCAAGCTCAGTCAGTTGACCCTCTTTCTCGGAGATCTTCGCCAGAGTATCGAGACTCGCCTTCTTGGCCATATCGATCTCTTTCAAAACCGCCACGTATTCTTTCTGGGTCTGTATTTCAGGCAAACGACCTTCGACCATGGTAATTTGATCTTTTTCGGCGAGCAATTCCTGCTGCAGCTGAGCATCTTCCTTCTGAAGTTGCTCAAGTTGCGCTGTCAATTCATCGACCATGCCCTGTACCCGGTCTTGCTCGTCAGAAAGACCCTTAAGCTCGCCTGCGTACTTGGCGCGGACAGTCGCCAGTTCAGCTAATTCCTGATCGACTTCCTGCAGTTCTCTGAGTAGGTTCATCTTTTCGTGCACATCTTCCTCCGTCTGTTGCAAAGATTACGTCTGTCGGTGCCTAGATCCAACGAAATGGATCCTCCTCACCAGTCATTTCTATAATTTCAAGCGGCAACTGCCGTTCAGTCGCAACCCGTTTAAGCTGTTCGCTCATCTGTTGCACCATCAAAATTTCGGTGCCAAAATGTCCAGCATCGATCAGGAGTAAACCTTCAGATCTGGCCCGTTGCGCATCGTGATATTTCACATCCCCGGTGATTAGACAATCCGCTCCCTGTCGCAACGCATCCGAGATCAAAGAGGCGCCGCTGCCCCCACAGACCGCAACTTTCCGGATTAGCCCCTTGCTGTATCCAGCCAGCCTCAGCACCTCTAAACCGAGCGCCTGCTTGACTTGCGCGACAAACTCATCCAATTCGAGAGGTTCAGCCAGCTGACCTATCCGGCCCAGACCGACATCCGTGCGCCGGTTAAGCAACGGGTAGAGATCGAAAGCCACCTCTTCGTAGGGGTGAGCCTTGAGCATTTTGGCCACGGCCTTAGCGGCCAAAGCGGCGGGGACGACGGTTTCAAGTCGGAGCTCATCAACCTTCTCTTCTTCGCCCGGCGAGCCAACAAAAGGGGTGGTTTCGGTTCCACAGCGAAAACCACCGCGGCCTTGACTCTGAAACGAAACGCGGTCGTAGGCTCCTATCTCACCGGCTCCTGCGTTAAACAAAGCGTCCCTGACGCTCTCTTCATGGCCGCTTGGGACGAAGACTACCAACTTGAGCAGATCGGCGACCGACTGTTCCAGAGGGCTCGTCTGGTGCAGCCCGATAGCGGCTGCCAGCCAATCGTTCAAACCATGCTTGGCTCGATCCAGATTGGTATGGGCGCTGATAACGGCGATCCCCTGACGCATCGCGCGAAAAATTGCGCGGCCAGCTTCATCACCCGGCGTAATCTTTTTAAGCGGCCGGTAGATGAGCGGATGATGCGAAATCACCAGCTGCGCACCTAGCTCTTCGGCACGCGCAATGACTTTTTCATCAACATCCAGACAGACCAGAATCCGCGCGACGATAGCGGCAGGATCGCCTAATTGCAGTCCGACGTTGTCCCAGTCTTCGGCTAGCGACTGCGGATAAAGGTTATTGATCAGGCCGCCAACATCCTGAACACGCACAGTTTTCTGCTTTGCCATTTAAGGCCTCTGCCCAAAAAGAAAGAGTGCACCGGTTTCCCGATGCACTCCTCTAGGTTAAATCTGGTTTTCCCCCTCAGTGGCCTGCGCCGCTTCCTGTTGGGGGCCTGCGATGCCGGTGAAGGCTCGAAGGGAATTTCTTGTCATTTTTTTTTTCAAACTGTTTTCACCTGTATCAGTATCGACCCAATGGCCGCGGGGAAAACTGGTGGGCCCACCAGGACTCGAACCTGGGACCAGCCGGTTATGAGCCGGCGGCTCTAACCAACTGAGCTATAGGCCCGCAAAAACGACAAGAGTAATGATTTAGCAAAACATCTCCTGCCTGTCAAGATTTTTCGCCACCTAATCTCTGCTGTCGGTCGCAACGAAACCCTTCAAACGCTTGGCACGGCTGGGATGACGCAATTTACGCAACGCCTTGGCTTCTATCTGACGGATCCGCTCGCGCGTCACGTTGAAATCCTGCCCAACCTCCTCAAGGGTATGGTCAGATTTTTCACCAATCCCGAAACGCATCCGCAGGACTTTCTCTTCGCGCGGAGTCAAAGATGCCAGCACGCGTGAGGTTTGGTCAGAGAGATTCCCCTTGATGACCGCCTCCAGAGGCGAGACGACACCTTTATCCTCAATAAAATCACCCAGCGAGGAATCCTCTTCCTCACCAATCGGCGTTTCGAGGCTGATCGGCTCCTTGGCAATCTTCAGGACCCGGCGTACTTTTTCAAGGGGTAGATCCATCCGCTCGGCAATCTCTTCCGGAATAGGCTCACGGCCCAACTCCTGAACCAGTTGTCTGGTGGTGCGAATCAACTTGTTGATCGTTTCGATCATATGCACCGGAATCCGGATCGTCCGGGCCTGATCGGCAATAGCCCGCGTGATCGCCTGCCGAATCCACCAGGTGGCATAAGTTGAAAACTTGTAGCCGCGCTGATATTCAAATTTATCGACCGCTTTCATCAGGCCGATATTCCCTTCCTGAATCAGGTCGAGGAACTGCAGACCGCGGTTGGTGTATTTTTTGGCGATAGAAACGACCAGACGCAGGTTGGCTTCAACCAGCTCGGATTTGGCTTTCTTGGCCAGCCACTCCCCCTTGTGGACCTCTTTGAGGTATTCGACCAACTCTTCCGGCTCAAAGCCCGACTCATCTTTGACCTTCTTAAATTTCCGTTTAGCAGCCTTCAGGCGCTTTTCAACGGTCAGGAGGGTGTCGCCGGAAACGTTCAGCTCTTCGGCAACAGCACAGGCCTCTTCTTCACTGTTGCGCATCTGGTGCAACAGGCTGCGGATATCTTGATATGGGCGGCCAAGCTCCTTCTCGCAGGCCGCGATTTCCAGCTTACCCTTCTTGACCTGCTTGCCCATCTCCTTGAGCCGATCCACAATCTTGGCAACCTGAAAATCCTTGAGGCGGATCTGATGCAGATACTTCGTCATCTCCTCAAACAGCGTACCGCGCTCCTTTTCAAGTTTGGTCCGTGTCCGGGCAGCTGGCTCTGCCGCTAGCTCCTCTTGGATTTCCTCAAGGCGGACTTCGATCGGGCGGAGGATTTCGATCATCGCGAGCAGGCGTGCCCGCTGCTTGCCTTCGGCCGCATCGCCCTCTTCTTCGTCATACTCACGGGTGATCTCGGAAACACCGATGGTGCCACGCTCCAGACGATTCATCAGAGCCATGACTTCGTGAAAGGCGACCGGGGTGCGCATGACAACCTTAGTGACCTGGGTCTCACCATCCTCAATCCGCTTGGCGATGACAACCTCGCCTTCACGGGTCAGAAGTGCGACCTGTCCCATTTCACGCAAGTACATGCGAACCGGGTCACTGGTTCTGCCGAGCGTGCCAGCTTCAAGCTCGACATCGTCTTCATCTCTATCATCGTCCCCTGAGTCCCCCTTAACAGTGGCCTTGGATTCAGATTCGACAATCTCAATATCCATGTCGCCAAACATCGCCATGATATCGTCAAGTTGCTCTGAGGAGACCATATCAGAGGGAAGGACGTCATTGACCTCGTCGTAGGTCAAAAAGCCTTTCTCTTTTCCCAGTTCGATGAGCTGTTGAACCTCTTCTGGATTTGCTTTCTTTGCCATGTGCTTTCTCTTCTCCTCCGGCATCCGTCTAAACGGACACATCGTTCAGAGCAACTATTCCTTCAGTCTAACCTCTTCTGCCGCTGAGTAAACTCACGACAGAAGAAATTAGCGCCCAGTCAACTCAACTATGGATCTTCATCTCTTGGCGCCGACGCATGTCGGCCGTTTTCTGGCGACGGGACTCCAGCATTTTCTGGCCCATCCCAGCAAATTCCTCCGGATTATTCGCGAGGAGCGGTGGAAGCCGCTCGATAAATTCAGGGGTTTGCTGCAAACGGGTCAGCTCCTGGCCCACAGCGACATCCTGCAATCTGGTCACCAGTTCCTCGGCCAAACGACAGCTAAGGGGGTCAAAAAAGAAGGCCTCAACCCCCTGAGTAGCGACCTGCTGCCTGACCTCTGCCTGAAAAACCATCATCTTGAGCAGGGTCGCATCCGCCGGACTCAGCTTGCTAGCTACCGGGGGCTTCTGCCACGCTGGCACTGACTCTGGCGGCGGCACGGAAACTGGGGCTGATTCGGTACTGGGCGCCGCGGGCAAACCGGATGTTCTTTTCAGCCGCGCACTCCGTTCCTGCTGCCCGCGCCTGATCTGCTCAAGTTGCTCACGCAAGAGATCGACCTCAATCTCGGTGCGCCGCGCCAACTCCTTGAGCGAGAGATCCAGCTCCAGGGGATTCGGCAATAAAACTAATTTTTCAAGAACCTGCTGGGCCGCGCGCGACACCCCGGAGGCGCCAATCGAGGCGGTAGCCAGCTGGTCCTGCATGAAGAGCTCGACAACCGGACGCGCCGCCTGCCGCTTCTCGGCAAAGGCTTCCTTGCCGCGCTTCTGCAGAAATGAATCCGGGTCATCACCTGGCTCAAGCTCTATCACAGAGGCTTCGATCCCGGTTGGCAACAACAGATCCATCGACTTGAAGGTTGCACTGCGTCCAGCCTTGTCATTGTCAAACAGCAACAGGGCCCGCTTGGCATAGCGCATAATCAGCTGCGCGTGCTCTGCAGTCAGAGCGGTACCACAGGTCGCCACCGCATTCTCGACCCCGGCGCGCGCCAGAGCCAACTGATCAAAGTAGCCCTCGACCAGAATAACCTCGGCAGCCTGGCGGATCGCCTGCCGAGCTCCGTAAAGACCGAAGAGCATCTGCCCCTTGTGATAAATGGGCGATTCCGGCGAATTGATATATTTCGGCTGTCCTTCGCCGAGGATCCGGCCCCCGAAAGCGACAATCTGGCCACTCAGATCGTGAATCGGAAAGATCAACCTGCCGCGGAACAGATCGTAATCGCCATCCCCCTTATCGCGGCTGCGGATCAAACCGAGAGTTCGCGCCTCGTCCAGATCGACGCCCTGCTGGCGCAGGTGATTCGTCAAGCCATCCCAGCTGTCGGGGGCGTAGCCAAGCTGATACTCAGACGCACTGGTCCGGCCATAACCACGCTTGTTCAAATACTGGCGGCAATTTTCGGCTCCTGGAGAGTCGAGTAACTGGCGATGAAAGAACTCGGCGGCGATGGCGTTCACCCGCTGCAGCTTGGCGCATTCCTGACGGCGCCGCTCTTCTTCGCCAGAGAGCTTGCGCTCTGCGATGTCGATCCCCATTTCGCCGGCGATGCGCTGCGCGGCTTCCGGGAAGCTGAGTCCTTCGATGCGCATCAAAAATTCGAAGGCATCCCCGCCGACCCCGCAACCAAAACACTTAAACATCTGTCGTCCGGGATTAACACTGAACGAGGGCGACTTCTCGGTATGAAAGGGACAAAGCCCGACATGATTGGCGCCCGAGCGCTTCAGCTGCACATAACGCGAAACCAGTTCGTAAATATCGAACCCGTCGCGCATTTGCTGAATCTTGTCGTCCGGAATACCGCCGCTCATCAGTTACCCAACTCGGCGACGGTGATGTTCTCGCCACCATGCTCAGCAGCGGCGGCATAAAAAGCGCTCACACAACGCTGGCTGGCCAGATACTCGCGGACCGCCTTGCGTAGCGCACCGGTGCCACTGCCATGCACGATCTCTATCTGCGCCAGGTTGGCAAGCAATGCATCATCGAGAAAACGTTCCAGATTCTGCAGGGCGGACTCCACCCGCTGCCCAACCAGCACCAAACGCAGCGATTGTGCTTGCGGCGCAGCAGGCCTGGTGAACTGATGTCCCTTTTTAACACCACGCTCGGCAAAGCGCCGCGGCGTAAAGGATTCCAGCTGCTGCAACGCCTGGCGCATCCGCTTGCCACCGATCTGCAGTTCGGCTTCCGCGCCTTGAATCCGCACCAGTTCAGCGGTCACACCGAGCGGCAGAACCCGCACCAGCTCACCCTCTTCGAGGGGTTGTGCATTGTTACGCTTGGCCCGGCTTTGCGCGCGAAAGGGCTGCAACTGCTGGCGCACCTCATCAACCTGCGCGGCAAGTGCAACCTGCCCCTTGGCTCCGCTCTCGAGCCCGCCATCGGCCTTGCGCCGCAAACTGCGCAATTGCCGGGTTGTCTCGGCAATCAGAGCTTCGGCCTGCCGTACGGCCTGCGCGCGAATCTGCGCCTTCTGCTCCTGCAGCTGCTGCAGCTGCTCGCGGCGCATCTGCCACAGGCGTTTGGCGTTTTCCCTCTCCCGCTCGACCTCATGGCGCAACTGATCGAGCTCCTGCTGACGCCGGTTGAGGCTGAGCAACAGCTCGTTGCCCTCCTGCGGCTGCTCACCTAGCAACTGCTGCGCCCGATTTAACAACTGCTCAGGCATCCCGAGCCGACTGGCGGTCGCCATCGCACTACTGGCACCGGGGATACCGTAATTGAGACGATACTGCGGCAAGAGCGTCTCGGCATCGATCTCAACCGCCGCGTTTTCAACGCCATCGGTCTCGGCGGCCCAAGTCTTAAGCTGCCCGAGATGGGTGGTTAAGACCGTATGGGCTCCCGCCTGCTGCAACATCTCCAGCGCAGCAATCACCAGCGCAGCGCCCTCGGCCGGGTCGGTACCGGTGCCCGCCTCGTCGAGCAGGATCAAGGCGTTGTCACCGGCCTGGGCCAGAATCAGCTTTAGCCGGCTCAAATGCCCGGAGAAGGTCGAGAGCTGCTCCGATATACTCTGCTGATCGCCGATATCGACAAACAACTTCTCAAACAGGCAGAGCCGACTCCCCTCGGCACAGGGGATCGGCAGGCCCGCCCGCACCATCAGAAGGAGCAGGCCAAAACTTTTCAAGGCCACCGATTTACCCCCGGTGTTCGGTCCACTGATCACCAGGGTGCGAGACGGCGGTAACAGACAAAGATCGATCGCAATGGCGCGCGAGGGATCTATTTCGGTGCCATCGGTAACCATCAGTAACGGATGCCGCGCCTGGCGCAGTTCAATCAACGGCTCATTGAGCAGTTGCGGCACATGCCCATCATATTCACGAGCCAGGCACGCGGCAGCAAAACGCATATCGAGGCGCGCCAGCAACTCTTCATTCTGCGCCAATTCTGAGCGATGCTGCCGAACCAGGGCGGTCAACTGTAGCAGAATGCGGCGTTCTTCGCGTTTCTCTTCCTGCAGCAACTGCTGCAGCTGGCTATTTGCGGCCAGGACCAGTTCAGGCTCAAGATAGAGAGTCTGCCCACTGGCCGACTCGTCATGGATCAAACCCTTGACCTGACCACGGTAATCAGTCTTAAGCGGCACAACATAGCGCCCGTTCCGCACCGTGATCAGCTGTTCCTGAAAACAACTGGCTGTCGCAGTCGCGGCGAGCAGTTTTTCCAGTTGTTGTTTAATCCGACCCCGCAACTGGCGCAGCTCGCGGCGGATATCCCCCAACTCAAAGGAGGCAGTATCCAGCAACTCCCCGCGCGAGCCGATCGATTCCTGCAAACGCCGCAATAGCGCGGGTAACGGGGCCAGCAGCGCACAGAGCTCTGCCAGTCGGGACTGCTCAGCCAGCGGGGCGGCCCAACTACGACAACGCTCAGCGACATCAACGGCTGCGCCGACATCCTGCAACTGCTCAGCAGAGAGCAAACTTCCGCTCGTCGCTGCATGGGTCAGGATCGTCTTCAGAACCTGGTTGCCCCCAAGCGGCGGTCGCCCCTCAACTAAGAGCAACTGCGCTTCCCCTACCTCGGCCAAGGCCAGAGCGACAGTCGCCTGCCCGACCAGCGGGATCAACTGTTCGGCCAAAAGTCGACCAGGCCGCGAATCGGTGCGGGCCGCCAACAGGTGACGGACCGCATCGAACTCGAGACGAGTCAAAGTGCTGGTGGAGATATCCATCATCGGCTCAATTCAGCGCCAGTGCCATGCTGCTGGAAAATATCGTGTTGCCCAGGCGGCTGAACGGCGCGGCCAGTTCAGCCTGGCCGATCTGCTGATTAAAATCGGCCGGCAGGTCTGCGGAACTCAAGGCAAAAAGAATCAACGACAGCAAGACCACGCCCTGCGCCAAGCCGAAGATCGCCCCCAGGGTACGGTTCAAGCCGGCCATCAAAGTCAGGGTCGCAAAACGGTTCAGCAGATAGCCCAAGGCACCGAAAACCAGTACGGTCACCAGGAATACCAGCACAAAACTGATCGTCACGCAGATCTGAGATGGCCAGTTAAACATCTCGAGAAACCATTGCGACAAGGGGATATGCAGATAAAAGGCGAGTAGCCCACCGAGGACCAGCCCCAGCAGACTACAGACTTCACGCACCAGACCGCGCAACACCCCTTTGAGCAGAAAGATACCGAGAATCACCAGTATCAGGATATCGACCAATCCCACGTTTTATCCTCCAGCAGGAGTCAGCAGGACCTAAAGTCTTACTGCAGAGCACATCCTGTCGCACGGCCTTAGCCTGCGAGCAGTTCCTTAACCAGTTGATTCACCAGTTTGCCATCGGCGCAGCCACGCGTCTTGGCCATGACCAGCCCCATGACCTTGCCCATATCCTTAGGCGAAGTGGCACCCGTCTCGGCAATCGCCGCAGAGATAATGGACCGGATCTCCACTTCACTGAGTTGCGCAGGCAGGTAAGCCAGCAGAATTTCAAGTTCGGCGTCCTCTTTTTCGGCCAGCTCAAGCCGCTCGTTCTCGCGATACATCTGTGACGCTTCACGCCGCTGCTTGCCCTGAGTGGTAATCACGCTGATGATAGCTTCATCATCGAGACTCTTGCCAAGCTCAATTTCTTTATTTTTTATCGCACTACGCAGCTGGCGTATGGTGGTCAAGCGTACGGAATCCTTCGCCCGCATCGCATCTTTCATGTCGTTGGTCAATAGATCCTGAAGACTCATGGAACCCTCATCGGCGAGAGAAAGAGATGGCCGCAATCCAGCCCTGAAGGGGCTCAGCAGAATTTAAACAATTTTGCACTATATGTGTCTAAATGGCCGATTGCAAGGAGAAATATACGCCCTGACCCGATCTGACGTTTTCACGCCGTTTGACGCTAAAAAACCAAGCTGTCAAGCTGGGAGCTGTTCGCAGTCTTTTTTTCTGCGCGCATCTGCTCTAATATTTTTCTACAATCCTTTGACAACCCTCTGACAGCCTTTACGACAGCAGAGTGCTTACTGGTAACATCGCAGGCCCGCACCGCTGTCCTAAAGGAGAGCAACATGAAATCGACACTAAAAATTCTGCTTCAACTTCTGTTACTTGCCTCGGCCGCTCCGGTTTTGGCCAGTCCCCTGCTCAACCTCAACCTCGACCTTGATCGGACCGTATTACCAGCCGGACAATCCGAAAAAGCGATCATCAAGATACTGCTTGATGTTCCGCAGTTCGCCGACAGCAGCCAGCGCCCGCCAGTCAACCTGACCCTGGTGCTCGACCGCTCGGGCTCGATGTCTGGCCAAAAGCTCCAAAAAGCCAAGGAAGCAGCCATTACTGCGCTGCGGCGCCTCAGTGAACGCGATCTCTTCTCCCTGGTGGTCTACGACCACAATGTCAGCACCCTGGTCCCACCCCAGAGCGCCGCGAACAGCGAGTGGATCGAAGCGCGTATCCGTGAAATTTCCGCTGGCGGCAATACGGCACTGTTTGGGGCCGTCAGCCAGGGCGCTGCCGAAATCCGCAAGCACCAGGATGAAAACTTTATCCAGCGGATGATCCTGCTCTCAGACGGTTTGGCCAACGTCGGGCCAAGCTCTGCAGCCGATCTCGGCGCAGCCCTGCTCAAGGAAGGGATCTCGGGTACCACCATCGAGATCGGCACCGACTTTAATGAAGACCTGATGGCTCAACTGGCCAGCCGCAGCGACGGCAACCACTATTTTGTCGAGTCGAGCAACGACTTGCCACGCATCTTCGCTGCAGAACGGGGTGACGTCCTGAGCATTGCCGCCAACCGGATACGGATTGATATCGAATGCCTCCCCGGTGTCCGCCCCTTGCGGGTTATTGGGCGCGAGGGGAGCATCCGCGGCAACCGCGTCGAGCTGCAGATGAATCAACTCTACGAACGGACAGCTGAAATATGCGTTAATTGAGGTCCTGATTGAACCGGGCCAAGCCGGCCAACAGCGCGAGATCCTGCGCGTCGACTGTTACTACGAAAATGCCCTGACCAATAAGGCGGAAAAAACTCTGCGCCTGTCCAGCGTGAGCTTCTCCCAGCGTCAAGAAGAGATCCAACGCTCAGCCAGCCGCCCGGTCCAGCAAGCTGTGGTCGAGAACGAGATGGCTGTCGCCCGTGACCGCGCCCTCGATCTCTACAACGCCGGGCGTAAGGATGAAGCGGTACGCGAACTGCGCCAGAGCAGCGATAAACTTGGGGCACGTAGCGTAACCCTCGGCTTTAGCGACCTGGCCGAAGAAGCTAAAACCCAGGAAGAGGATGCCGAAGAATTCGCCGCACCGAGTATCTTCAGCCCGCGCAAGAAAGAACTCCGCTCGGAAAGTTACAAGGTGCGTAAGCAGCAGAAAAACTGACCACCAGCAATATGGGACGAGACGTGAGCGGCGAGAAACCAACTGACGTCAAACGAAGGCAGATTGCAGAATGATCCGCACGAGACTGATCATCGCCTCCTGGCTGTTGCTCCTGGTACCGACCCTGCTCCTTGGGGTTGGAGCCTGGCAGCTCCTCAAGAATGAGAGTGAACGTTTTGCGCAGCGCGAACTCCAGACCGCAGCCGCGTGCAGACCGGGTACCGCCAGCAACGGCCGAATCGGCCACAATTGCCGCCGATTCGGTCCTCAGTGAACGCAAGGAACTACGCCAGCTGGCCAGCAAGGCGCTGGTATCCAGCGAGTCGAGCGCGGCCCCCAGGAGTATCCCTAAGCCAGGGCGAGAGCAGTTGGCGCAGCTGGTACGCCGACGACCGGCTCCACCTGATCGGCTGGTACCAGCCGGCAAATGGGATAAGGCGCTACCTGTTGAACTCGAGATGATGGCACTCTTAAGCCGCCTGCTCGGTTCGCTCAGCCCCGCACTGAACAGCAACGAAAGCCTGGCATTACTCGATGGCAGCAACCGCATCGTTCACCAGAGCGATCCCTTCGAAATCAGCGCCCAGAGTCGTCCGTCCACCAGTCGCAGCCTGAGCGGCCTGCCCCACTGGCGGATCAACATCTACAGCGGCGGCGCTGAGCAAGTCTCAAAATTCGGGTTTCTGTTGATCGGCAGCCTGCTCACCGGCAGCTTTATCATCGCCATTCTGCTCGGCGGCTCCCTGCTGCTCTGGCAGGCCGTTCGCAACCAGCGTGATGCGCGGCAAAAGACCTCCTTCGTCTCCAACGTCTCCCATGAGCCGAAGACCCCGCTGACCACAATCCGCATGTATGCGGAGCTCCTCGGCGAGGGGAAGATCGACGCAGCACAGAAGCAACAAACATATCTGCAGACGATCATCCGGGAAAGTCAGCGCTTGACCCGCCTGGTGAATAATATTCTCGATTTCAGTCGGCTTGAGCAGGGGCATAAGACCTTCAACTATGCCGATTTTGAGCGGAGCGACCTGCTGGAGGATATCCTCCAGCAGGTCGCTCCGCCTCGATCAAGCCGGCCTCAAGTTGGTAAAACCGTTTCAAACCGGGCCCTTTCCAGTTCACAGCGATCGCGATGCCATTGAACAGATCCTGCTCAACCTGATCGACAATGCGATCAAGTACGCGGCCAAGGGTGGCGAGTTGATGATCGAGCTCAGGGGTGACACAGAAAAAATAGATTTGCGCCTGACCGATCGCGGCCCAGGCATTCCAAGCGCCCAAAGGCTGAAAATCTTCGCCAAATTCCACCGCCTCGACAGCTCCCTCACCAGTTCACGACCCGGAGCCGGCCACGAACTGAGTATCGCCCGCCAACTGGCACGCGGCATGGGCGGCGAGCTGAGCTGCAAAGCGGCAGAGACCGGCGGATCCAGCTTCTGCTTGAGCCTGCCGACACACAAGGAGTCCCCATGAGCGCCCCGCTGATTCTGATTGCCGAGGATGATGTCACCCTGCGTCAGGGTTTGGTTGACCTGCTAGAGGCGGAACACTACCGGGTTTGCGCCGCCGCTGATGGCCGCCAGGCCCTGGAGCTCTACCGCCGAGAGAAGCCGGATCTATTACTGCTGGATGTGATGATGCCAGAGATGAGCGGCTATGATCTATGTCGTGAAATCCGCC
>JAAXQE010000012.1 GCA_012974425.1 Geopsychrobacter sp. | reverse complement strand
CAGCACCGCCGCCAGGCCGAACCCCAGGTCACCGCGCCGACCGGCTCAATAGTGCCGAGTTGAAACTTGATCGCCAGCCAGGTTGAGCCCCAGATCGGGACGGTTACGAGGTCGAAGAGAAAATTGGCCGCGGCGGTAAAGGGTGGAGTTATCTTGCCGCGTTTGGCTGCAGAGGTTCAGAGGCAGTTCGTTGCCGTTGTGCCAGATTCAGTTTGTTGTTAGCGTAAATGAGCTATTCCATTTTTTCAGGCCTGTCTCCCCGGATCTGCTCGGTAACCTTTTCATCGATGCTGCGCAGATGAAGATCGCGTTGCGGGAAGGGGATCTCGATCCCGGCCGCGCGGAAACGTGCATCGATCTGTTGCAGCATTTCGCTGCGGATGCGGAAGCGCGACGCAATATCATGAATGAAAACCCGGATCTCAAAATTGAGTGAGCTGTCACCAAATTTCATGAACAGAATGCTCGGCCCCGGATCCTGCACGGCATCCGGGTGATTGGTTGCGACCTCGGTCAGGATCCGCATGACCAACTCGACTTCGCTGCCGTAGGCGACCCCGACGGGCACAACCAGGCGCGCCTTGCGGGAGGAGAGGGTCCAGTTGGTGACCTTTTCGGAAATCAGCTGCGAATTGGGCACGATGATTTCGGCGTGATTGATGGTCTCGACCACGGTGGAACGCAGGCCGATTTTACTGATCGTTCCCCATTCGTCGTTGACGACGATAAAATCACCGACCTTGATCGGGCGTTCAAACAGCAATATCAGACCGGAGAGAAAGTTGTTCACGATATCCTGTAGTCCGAAGCCGATCCCGACCCCGAAGGCCCCCAGCACCACGACGAAATTCTGCAGACCCATGCCGAGGGTGCTGAGCACGGTCAGGAAGCCGATGGTTACGACCCCGTAGTGCATCAGCTTTTTTATCGCATCGCGGACCCCGTGATCGAGGTTTTTGCGATAGAAAAATCGGGTTTCAAGGATAGCCTGCAGCAGCCAGGAGAGCTGGAATGTCAGGTAGAGCGTTCCCAGGGCCAGGGTTATCATCTCAACGCTGATCGTCGTTGCCCCCAGAGTCAGGGAGTACGCAAGGAGTACTTCCCAGGCCTCGCTGCTGCTGGCAAACAGGCGCCACAGCGGCAGTAAATAAAAGACGCTGTAGGTAATGACCAGAATCCGTAACATCCGGGTGAGGCGCTCAGCCAGCTCCCGGCCGGAGCGTTTGGTGAATTTCCATGCGGATAGCGGGGGCTGCTGAAGCAGAAAATTGATCCCGCCAGATCCGAGGCGCAAAAGCATATGGGCGAAGAGCAGGACCATGCCGGTCTCGAAGGTCGCCCGCAACAGCCAGGAAGAAAAATTCATGAACCCGGCAACCTGTGCAACTAGAGCGATCAGCAACACTGTGATTGCCAGGCGCAGCAGAGAGCGGAAAGTGCGGCCAGCGGTGTCTCCGCGGGCTTTTTTCGAGGCTTTTATTTGCATGAACAGGATTGGGATGATGATCAGGGCGAGAAGGGCGATATGAATCCGGTACAGCGGTTGCGGCAGATTTATCAATCTGAACCCGGAGGTCATCACCAGCACCAGAGCCGCCAGGTAGAGCATTCGGGCCTGCCGCCGATTCTCTACCAGGCGCGCCGCCAGAATCGCGCCAGCGATGACTCCGGCAAGCATCAGGCCGAATTTCAGCTGTGCCGGCGGTGCGGGAAAAACATTCGTCATCAGGAGAATGGCAATGAAGCTCCCGGCGGCAAAGGGGTGAGCAGTGACAAATTCCCACTCCAGATTTTTCTGCAGCGGGTGCGTATATTTTCGGATAGCGAAACTTAAGAGCAGGCCAGGCAGCAGCAGGGCGAACACCCAGACATAGCGTTGCAGGTATCCCGAATCAAAATTCTTTGCCGCCAGCAAGCCCTGCACGCTGTCGTCCCAGAGTTGCGGATTGAATTGAGACCAAAAAACCGGCGAAAAAAAAGAATGGGAGTTTTTACGAAAGGTCGCCTGGCGCAGAGCAGCGAGGGCAGTGGCGAATTGATCAAGCTCGGTACTGACCATCTGCTGAAGAGTGCCGGTCTTCTCCTGGAGTTTAAGAATAGCGCCGGTGGTGTTTTTTTCTGTTTTTGCCAAATTGTCGAGCAGGGCTTTGACCTGATTGACGGTTTTTCTCGGGATAACCAGCTTTTGCGCCTGTAATTCATGAACCCATTGGTGCCAAAAATCCCGCTCCTGATTGTGTTTGGCGAGGATTTGTTCGACCTCTTTCTGGCGTTCAGTCATTCTGGACTGTAGTTCTTCCAGATTATTTTTAAGCTGTAGAAATTGATTGTTAAATTGGGTTAGACGATCGATATACCATTCGTTCGGGTTGCCAAGGGGAGCGGCTTTGTCACGCAATTCCTGAAGTTGAGTTGAAAAGCTGGCGAGGTTGGTTTCGGCTGTTTCGAGATTGGTCAGCAGTTGCAGACTGTTTTCGGCCTTCTCGACAAAATCGGTCAGCGTACTGGCGCGGGGGCCGAGTTCGCTGAGTCCGGGGAACGCAGGAGCCGTAGTTTTTGAAGTGTCAGTCGCTACTGTTGTTTCAGCCAGGACCGGCATGAGAGGAGCAAACAATAAAAATAGTAGACCGAATCCAATAAGAATCCGTCGTCTCAGAACCATATTTCCCTCTTGTACTTCCAGAGTAGGCCGATCGGTTTGGCTTCTGACAAAAAGCATGACATCCACTCCCGCTGGGGTCAGGGGAACTAACGCTCGAGTCCAAAATCCTCCTCGGTCAGATCTGAAGTATAACCGTCAAGGGTCTCTTCCGCATCTACGGTGTCCTTGGCCTTGA
>JAAXQE010000217.1 GCA_012974425.1 Geopsychrobacter sp. | reverse complement strand
CAAAAGACTATAGTCAATTGGCTTATAATATATGTTTTCAACTGCAAGCTGTAAAGGCGATTATCCTCGATAATCCATGGCCCTATAGCAGGTTGACAAACTCAGGGCCCGATGCTCTAATGACCGGCCTTTTCCACCAGCAAGGAGTACAGCTGTGAGCGACAACAAGAAGATCACCTACAAGGACGCCGGGGTCGACATTGAAGCGGGAAACCGATTCGTTGAAATGATCAAACCTCTGGTTAAAGCCACATCACGCCCCGAGGTCCTCTCGGACATTGGCGGCTTCGGCGGGCTTTTTTCACTCAATAACAACAAGTGCAAACAGCCCACCCTGGTCGCATCTACCGATGGGGTTGGTACTAAACTCAAGATGGCTTTCGCCCTCGACAAGCACGATACCGTTGGCATCGACCTGGTCGCCATGTGCGTCAATGATATCGTTGTCCAGGGAGCCGAGCCCCTCTTCTTTCTCGATTATCTGGCAACCGGGAAGCTCTCGCCGGAAAAATCGGTCGAGATCATGAAGGGTATCTCCGAGGGTTGTCAACAAGCCGGTTGCGCCCTACTCGGTGGCGAAACCGCCGAAATGCCTGGCATGTATCAGGATGGCGAATATGACCTGGCTGGCTTTACCGTTGGCATAGTCGATCGTGACCTGATCGTTGATGGCTCAACCATCAACACCGATGATCAGCTCATCGGCATTGCCTCAAGTGGCCTGCACAGCAACGGCTACTCGCTGGCCCGCAAGATCCTGCTCGAGAAAATGGCACTGCCTCTCGATGCCACACCTGCCGGTCTTTCGGTCCCGCTCGGAGAAGTTCTGCTCACCCCGACCCGGATCTACGTAAAGAGTATCCTGAATCTTCTGCGTGACTTCAATATCAAGGGGATCTCGCACATTACCGGTGGCGGTCTGCTCGAAAATATTCCACGCGTACTGCCCCGTAACTGCAAGGCGATCATCGACCGCGATAGCTGGGAAAAACCGGACATCTTCGAACTGCTCCGCGAAGGCGGCAATCTGGATGACTTTGAGATGTATCGTACCTTCAACAATGGTATCGGCATGGTTCTGGTTGTTCCCGCGGCCCAAGTCGAGGACATCATGGTGCGGCTTTCCGGGCTGAATGAACGCGCCTACCTGATCGGCGAAATCGCTCAGCGTAAAGACGACGAAGATCAGGTCGTTCTCGCCTAAAGGCCCTTACTTAGCGTTGCTGCCCTAGCAACCCTTAAACGGTATAGCTGTGAAAAAACTGCGTCTTGGAGTCTTGGCCTCCGGTGGTGGAACCAACCTGCAATCACTTATCGACTGCTGTGCGAAAAACAGCCTGGCCGCCGAAATTGCAATCGTCATCTGCAACAATCCAGATGCCGGCGCGCTCGCCCGCGCCGAAAAAGCCGGGATAAAAACCTGCTGCATCAACCATCGCGATTTTGCTGAGCGCGCCGCATTCGACCGCAAGGTTGTGCAGCGACTCCAAGAATCTGGCGTCGGACTGGTTGTCCTGGCTGGCTTCATGCGGATTGTCGGCCCAATCTTCCTCGAGGCCTTCCCGCAACGGATCATCAATATCCACCCGGCCCTGCTCCCGGCCTTTCCGGGGCTGCATGTTCAGCAACAGGCCATCGACTACGGAGCACGCTTCTCCGGTTGCACCGTTCACTTTGTGGATGTCGGCGTTGACACCGGCCCAATCATTTTGCAAGCGGTTGTGCCAGTCCTCGATGGGGATAGCGCAGACGATCTCGCTGCGCGCATCCTGATTGAAGAACACAGGCTCTACCCACAGGCAATCCAATTATTTGCCGAGGGTCGCCTGCAGCTAGAAGGACGGCGCGTCCGCATTCTACCCCTGGGCTCAGGACCGACCAGCTGATGAAAAAAACCTCTTCAGCCCTGGTCAGCGCCTGCCTGCTGGGTATCAGCTGCCGCTATGATGGCTCTAGCCAACTGAACCAGGCGGTCGTCGACTACCTGCAGGCAAACCTGCTCCAACCCGTTCCGGTCTGCCCAGAGCAGCTCGGCGGTCTGCCGACCCCGCGGCCCAAAAGCTGGTTTACCAAGGGGGACGGCAAGACCTATTTGCAAAACAATGCTCAACTCACTGATGAGCTGGGCCATGACCCAGGGCCAGCCTTTCTACGCGGTGCCGAAGAGGTGCTGCGCATCGCCCGCATCTGCCAATGTGATATGGCTATCTTAAAACAGCGCAGCCCCTCGTGTGGCAGTCGCCAGATCCACCTCAATGGCGAAGTTGTCGATGGGGTTGGCATTACCTGCGCGCTACTTCAAAAAGAGGGTCTGCATGTGATCTGTGAAGAGACACTTAGCTAAAATAATTTGTTTACACCCGCGCACCAGATATGCTATTAATGCGCGTTCTTAAATTCGTGGAGGAGTAAGACCGATGGCTAAAATTTGTGAAATTTGTGGGAAAAAACCCATTACCGGTAATAACGTCAGTCACGCGCACAATAAAACCCGCGCCGTGTGGAATCCAAACCTGCAGAAGGTCCGTGCCGTCAAAAATGGTAACGTCCGTGCAATCAAGGTTTGTACACGCTGTATCCGTTCCGGCAAGGTCCAAAAAGCAATCTGATTGCTCGTTTGCACCAATTGTATAAAAAGGGATGTTCCATTATTGGATCATCCCTTTTTGTCGTTATCCATGATACATCCACAATCCGCCCAACACCGAAAAGTCCCGGATGGAGAGACTGACAACCCACTAACCCAAGATGTCTCGTTCTCCGATTTCAGGCAGCGAGTGTCAGATTAGTTATCACCTCTCTCCGATAAATTATGACACCCAAAAGGACACCCTCACCAATACAGAAAACTTCCTAAAAA
>JAAXQE010000222.1 GCA_012974425.1 Geopsychrobacter sp. | reverse complement strand
CCACCAACACCCGATACACTTCCCGTAGCCGCTCTTCGTGCTGAATGCTCAGCAGCATGCAGGGTCTCAAAGAGCTGCTTCGCCTCGTCCAGGTTGCTTCGCTCAGGCAGGTGCCAGTAAAAGCGCCGGGAGCCCTCTTCGAGTCCATAGGCCAGGGCTACGGCTTCCTCGAGGGTCTCGTTCCCTTCGATCAGATACATTCCCTGCCCAACCCTGGCCGTGGGAACAATGGTGGTATCGCACCCAGCGCGGCAGAAGAAAAACTTAACCTGCTGTCCGGAAATATTTGACCACTACATTTGGTGTCTATCGATGGTGAGTTGTGAGACCTTTCCTGGTGATTCGATCAGCTCTCCACTTTGACTCACTATTGAACCTTCTCCCACCCCAATCCCTCATAAAAAAATCCCGATCAACTCATATTTATGATGGATTTTAGGAAGCAAAGCGTAATGCGTGGACTAACCGTCTAAAATGATGGTTAAAAACAGGTACGACTATCGCTCTAAAATGTCAGAGCGTAAATTGGACGAGTACTAATGGTGCCTTACATGTCCTAAAAAGTCTTTGAGCCGTTCCGATTGAGGGTTTTTCATCACTTCACTGGGTTTGCCTTCCTCGACAATTCTGCCATCATCCATGAAGATCAGCCTGTTACCGACCTGCGCGGCAAAACCCATTTCATGGGTAACAACAACCATTGTCATGCCGCTGTCCTTGGCAATGCTTTTCATAACATCCAGAACTTCACCGATCATTTCGGGGTCGAGAGCTGAGGTCGGTTCATCAAACAGCAAGACTTTTGGGTTGACGGCCAACGCCCTAGCGATGGCGACCCGCTGTTGCTGTCCACCGGAAAGCTGTCCTGGCAGTTTGTTTTCAAATTCTGCCAAACCAACCTTGGCGAGCAGGTTCCTGGCAATATCTGCTGCTTCGGCCTTGGCCATGTTTCTCGCCTTACGCGGGCCAAAAGCGACATTTTCAAGCGCAGTCATGTGTGGGAAAAGATTGAATTGCTGAAAGACCATACCGACCTCTAGCCGGATCTGACGTATCCGCCCTTGCTCAGCAGGGATCCGGATACCATCAACGATCAGCTCCCCGCTGCTTATCATCTCAAGGCAGTTGATACCGCGCAGCAGGGTCGATTTTCCGGAGCCGGACGGACCGATAATCACCACAACCTCACCCTCTTCGATGGAAAGGTCAACGTTGTGCAAGACTTCCGTGTCGCCAAATGATTTGCATACATTCTTCAGTTCAATAATACTCGGCATCTTCTTCTCGTCTTTCTTTTAAGACCTGAAATTGCGGGTTTCAGACCGCAAATGAGTGCAAGTCTCTGGACTGTCTGCACACTTAAGCACTGCCAATCCAAGCGGGCCGCGTCCCCATGCAATCAGGTTTAGAAAATCTTCATTCTTCTCTCAAGGTGTCTCAAGCTCATGGACAGCACGGTTGTCATGATCAGATAGATGACGGCCACCGCCAGCCAGATTTCGAGTGCCCTGAAATTGCTGGCCATGATTTCCTGGCCCTGTCTGGTCAATTCGCCGACCCCGATGACAATAAACAGGGAGGTGTCCTTGAGGCTGATGATGAACTGATTGCCGAGGGGCGGGATCATTCTTCTGAAGGCTATCGGACCGATAATATGCACGATCAGCTGAAAGCGGCTGATGCCCAGGGACATTCCGGCTTCCAGAAGTCCTTTGTTGACCGACACGACTGAGCCACGGACGATCTCCGCAATGTAGGCCCCCGCGTTGACAATGATGGTGATGACTGCGGCGGTCAAAGCTTCGATGCGAAAGCGTTCGATGTCGGTGACGGCCTTGACCAGCATGGGAAAGGCGAAGTAGAGAAACATGGCCTGAACAATAATCGGCGTGCCGCGGACGGTCTCGACATAAGCGCTGGAGATATACCTGATCAGGACACTGATCGACATGAAGATGCCATGTGGCTTTTCTCCCAGGGCTTCTGTCCCCGCGATCCGACCCAGGCCGGCTAAAATGCCGAAAATCATGCCACCGACAATCCCCAGGATGGTTATGATCCAGGTCAACTTGGCCCCTGCCAGCAGGGCAGGAAGAGATTCGACAATAACCGAGAATTCAAAATCCATAATTTAACTCGTCCGTAAAGGCTGCTGTGATACTTCTCAAAAGCGCAGAATCCCTTCTGCACACGCTCGTGCAGAAGGGATTCTGAGTGCATACTTTTGTTCTGTATTGAATTTGTTGCAGGTCGGTTCGCGTTGCCCTCTGCTTACTCCGGGTCAGCGTCAAACCATTTCCGGTAAAGCTTGGCGTAGGCGCCATCTTCCATCATCTGGAGAAGGGCCACGTTGGTTTTGTCGCGCAAAGCGCTCCCCTGCGGAAAGGCGATTCCATACTGGGCGGCCTTGACATCGGGACCGACAGCCTTGACCTTGCCGTTACCGGCAGTCTTGATGTAGTAGAGTACGTTCGGGGTGTCATGCATCGCCGCATCGGCGCCACCGGTGGCAACTTCGAGGTAGGCTTGATCGATATTCGGGAACTTGACGACTTTCTTCGCGCCGAGGGTTTCCACATAGTCAACGGTTGCAGTGCCGAGCTTTACCGCAACGACTTTACCTTTCAAATCGGCAGGAGACTTGATGTCATTGGTGCCTACCGGAACCATGACTTTCAGTCCAGCCCTGAAATAGGGGTGAGAAAAATCGATTTTCTCTTCGCGGGCTGATTTGATGAAAATCGCTGCCAGAGCAACATCGAGGTTGCCGGTGACCAGGCCGGGAATCAGGCCATTGAAATCCATCGGCTTCAGTTCGTATTCAACACCGATCCGTTTGGCAATTTCTGCCCATAGATCGATATCAAACCCTGTATATTTACCATCCTTGCCCTTGTATTCAAATGGCACGAAGGCGGTGTCGGTACCGACATACAACTTCTCGGCAAAGGCCGCTCCTGATGTGAAAATCATGATGCTTACAAGAATTAATACCGCCAGTTTTTTCATGATGTTACCTCCTTTTTCTTGGGTGGATTCTGCAACCATTGAAAATCAGTTTGATCATTTTACTGAAAAGCTATCTCGCCTGCATCGTTGCCGACGACACCGATGACCAAAGCAGCCTTTGTGCCAACTTTTTAACCGTTTGATTTAAGGGTTATTTTAAATGGTAGTCGTTTTTTCTTGCATATTTATTGAGCTCCCTTGACGCTTTATGGGCAGTTCATGGGCAACCACAGCACCAGATAGTGGAAAGCACCGCATAAGGGCGGGGCTGGTTTCCTATTCCCTCGACAATATTGAAATGAAACAGCGTTTCCTACGGGAACATAAGGAATAAACAAAGTCAAGCAGTTAAGGTTTTTTTGGCATTATCGGTGGATAGCCAGCGGGCGGCTTTGGGCGGAAATTGCGCACATGTGCCGCATCGAGTTCGCCACAGAGATTCGAGTGGAACAATTTGTTGAACTCTTGTTGTTCGACACCGCGGGCCAGGAGGTGGCTGGCTTTGGCAAAGGCACTCTCCAGGGTCATGTCGAGGGAAGGCAGGATGCTCATCTGCAGGGCCTTGATGCCCAGTTCATACTTCGACAGGTCGGTGCTGCCGTAGGGTGAATGGGTTTTTGCAATGACGATGGCCTGGTTGGCACTGGCCCAGTGCGAAAGAACTGCGATCAAGTCCTCGCGGTGGCCGCTCATACCGTAGATAAGAACGATGAGCGCCTTGAGCTGCGAACCCTCGAGATAGCGCCGCAGAGAAAGCGGATTGGTGGTGTGGCTCAGGCAGAAGATATCGACTGCCTCGGAGGCCTCTGTACTGAAGGTCTCCACCTGCCCTTTATTGATGGCGTGGTCGTTGAGCAGGAAATCGGAGACCTGAAGCTCGTCCTTGTGGTTCGATGCGAAGGCGTCCAAACAGTCGACGCCAATATCTATCTTGGTGGCCCTGACCGCGTTGATGACTTTCTTGTTGAATGCCACCCAAACCCCGCAATTGGGCGTCGAGGCGGCAAGGAGGGCTGTCTCCAGGTTCTCGATCACATCACTGTTTTCGTCTTCCAGGGTTTTCTGGGCCCCGGTGACGATAACCGGTTTCTGGATTCCCTGCAGCATGAAGGCAAGCATACTGGCCGTGTAGGCCAGCGTGTCGGTGCCGTGGGTGATAATAAACGCATCATGTTGAGCGTAATTGTCGCAGATCGTCCGGGCGAGCTTCTGAATGTGTCCAAACTGCATGCTGGCGCTATCAATCCCGAATTCGCCGAGTGGGGCTTGCGCCTGGGCGATAAGCCGCTCTCCGACCAGTTCCTGATCCGCCCTGCCGAGCAGATCCGCGAAGGAAAGTTCGGGCCGGAAACCGGTCTCGGTGCCAACCGAGGCGATAGTGCCCCCGGCGTGAATAGGGAGAATGCGAATTCGCTTCATTGTTTACTCCACTTGTATATTTTCAGACTTGACCTTTTACGTGAACATATCGATAGGCAGAAGTCAATTCGCAGCAGGAACCCTTGTCGGCGCAAACCTAAAAGACTGATTGCAGCGATCTATACTGCTTGACTTCTGCCTCGCCGCTGTCTAATGTCGACATTCGACAAGAAAAGGAAGTGATGGAGAAAAATATGCCGATTGTCAAAACTACGTATAAAGATCAGGTCGTTGACCACGTCTATCAGCTTTTGTTGCAGGGTAATCTGGGGCCGGGGGATCAAATAAAAGAGAGTCTATTGGCTGAACAGATGGGCATCAGCCGGGCACCGATCCGTGAGGCGATGAAAGAGTTGATCATGAATGGTCTGGTCGATTATCGTCCCCAGGTGGGAAACTTTATCCCTGTTCTGTCGCCCAAACAGATCATCGACAGCTACACCACACGCGGCATTCTGGAGGGATACGCCGTGATGGAGACCTGCGACAAGTTTTCCGCCGAAGAAATTGAGAAACTGGAAAACTTGACATCCCAGATGGAAAGTTACGCGCATAAAAAGAATCAGAAGATGGTGGTTGAAGCTGGCGGAGAATTTCACGATCTATTGATCAGTAAGAACGACAACGTCCAACTGCTTGAATATACGGACCGTCTCAGCCTGAAGTTGCATATTCTGTTTTTTAAATATTGGGGAAAACTCTACGACCCGACGGAGATCGCCCGTCGCCACCGGGAAATTGCAGAAAGTGTCAAATCCAGGGATCTGAACCTGATTGAACAGGTGGTTCGGCAGCACTACGTGGAAACCGGGTCGAAAATAGCAGCCTTCAAAGAGTAGTCGATTCAGGGACCAGCTTCACTCTGAAATACTTAACGCAATCAAATCAAGACCCGACAAACCGAAACAGCTAGGGAGGAAACGATGGCAGAAGAATGGGTTCAGCAGATGCAGGGCGAAGTGAACACCCTTGAGAAACTGGAAAAATACATCAATGTATCTGACGACGAAAGAACAGCAATCCAGACCCTGAAAACCAAATGGGGGACCACTCCCTATTTTGCGTCGTTGATGGATAAGGATGACCCGAGCTGTCCGATCAGGATGCAGGTTATTCCGTCGATGAAGGAACAGGTCAATGAGTTCGGCATGGACAACTACTTGATGTGGAAAGAAAACCGCGCCACCGAAGAGGTTCGCCCGGACAGTATTGCCCGTCAGTACAAGGACCGGATCGCCTTTACCGTCATTGAGGTCTGCGGAATTTATTGTCGTCATTGCTTCCGTAAGGAGCTGGTGGTCGATCAGAATCTGCAACTACGCTTTGATGTTGACGAAGGCCTGGCCTGGATTGCAGAGCACCAGGAAATCCGCGATGTGTTGATCACCGGTGGCGACCCGTTGCTGCTGTCGGATGACAAACTGGCCTATGTGATCGGTAAACTGCGCGAGATTCCGCACGTCCAGATGATCCGGATCGGTTCACGGCTGCCGATTGTTTTGCCGCAGCGGATTACCGAAGGCTTAAAAAAAGCCATCGGCGGCTTCCACAAGGTTCCGATCTGGATCAACACCCAGTGTAACCATCCCAAAGAGATCACTGAAGAAACCGAAAAAGCGATCTACGAGCTGATGAGTTGCGGCATCAACGTCGGCAACCAGGCGGTGTTGCTGAAGGGGATCAACGATGACGTTCCAACCTTCAGGGAACTGCATCAGAAGCTGCTGCGCACCCGGATCCGTCCCTACTATGTCTTCTACTGCGAACCGGCTCCCGGGATCGACCATTTCCGGACCCCGGTGGAGAAAGGTGCCGAGCTGATCCGTGATGCACTGCGTGGCCATACCACCGGCTTAGCGCAACCGATGTACGTGCTGGCGACCAATATCGGCAAAATCCCGCTGATGCCCGATTATTACATGGTCGATAAGAACGACAAGGAATATACGCTGAAAAACCACTTGGGAGAGACAACCAAGATCCCCAATATTCCTGAGTAATACTTCGCAAATCAGCTTAAGGAGGCTGCGGCAACAGCCTCCTTAATTTCATGGCAGATCTTGGCAAGGAGAGGCAGAGATGAATCTTCAGCAGCTACAGGAACTCATCCAGGAAAAGCGGGTTAAGAACGTCGATCTGAAATATGTCGATCTGGTCGGCCGCTGGTACCATATCAATTTCCCGGCCCGGCGGCTTGAATATGTTATGGAGCACGGCATCCCTTTTGACGGTTCCAGCATCCCCGGCATGCGCAACCTGGAATCGGGCGACCTGATCCTGATGCCTGACATTGCCACCGCCCGTTATGACAACTTCAACCCGAATCCCACCGTGCAGATTATCTGTTCGATCCGTGAAGCCGATTCCCCGGCCGGCTATAAAAAAGATCCCCGCAGCGTCGCTCAGAGAGCTTTTAACTATCTGCCGCAATCCGCATTCCCAAGTATGCGACCACAGAAGAGAACAAACGTTTTGAGTTCCGTACCGGTGACGCCACCTGCAATCCCTATCTGGCGACCAGCGCGCTGATCATGGCCGGCATTGATGGCATCAAGAACCGGATCGACCCGACCGAGCACAATTTCGGGCCCTTCGACGAAAATATCTTCGGCTGGCCGGAAGAGAAGCGCAACGCCATGCCGGCGATTCCGGCCAATCTGGAAGCGGCGCTACAGGAGCTGAAAAAAGACCATGACTACCTGCTGCAAGGCGGTGTGTTCAGTGAAATGCTGATCGATGGATTCATTGAAGAGAAGATGAAAGAGGTAGCCGCTGTCAACGAACGCCCTACCCCGTACGAAATGAACCTCTATTTCACCCTCTAAAAGGAGTAAAAAATGAGTGGCACAGAGCTACCCAGAATCAAGGAGCAACTGAAAGAAGCCTACACGACCAAGCTGTTTTTCACCGACCTGAACGGTCGCCTGAAAAGCCTTTCGGTCAACCCGAATGATATCGAAAGCATTCTGAACAACGGCGTAGGCATCGACGGAAGCTCCATTGCCGGGATAGCAACAGTTGATAACAGCGACCGGATTCTGAAACCGGTGCTGGAAAGTTTCCGCCTGGTCGATTTTGGCAACCGGAAAGTCGGCTTTTTTGTCGGACAAATTTTCAATCAGGATGGGTCGCGCTCCGAGGTCGATCCAAGGTACGCGCTGGAGCGGGCGGTCGATAAAGCCGCTCAGGAGTTCGAGCTTAAGTTCACAATGGGACCGGAGCATGAGTTTTTCCTGCTCAACGGCGATGAATTCAACAGCGATATCCATACCGATAAACTTGATTATTTCGGCTCATCGCCGGCCGACATCGGTGATGTTGTCCGCCAGGAGATTGTCAATGTCCTGGAAAAATGCGGCGTCAAGTATGAAAAGACGCATCACGAAGTCACCGAGTCGCAGCACGAAATAAACCTGGAGCCGGGTGATCCGCTCAGCATTGCCGATCGCTGCATCCTGTTTGAATTTGTCACCAAAGAGGTTGCCGCGCTCTATGATCTGCATGCGACCTTCATGTCCAAACCCTTTACCGGCTTCAACCGCAACGCCTTCCACATCCATCTCTCCTTCACCGATCTGGCGGGGAACAACCTCTGCTACGATGAAGATGCCGAGTACCACCTGAGCAGCACGCTGATGAATTTTATCGGCGGGGTGATCAAGCATGCCCGGGAAGCATCGATTGTGCTGGCGGCAACCTTCAATTCCTACAAGGCCTATGTCCTCGATAAAGAAGCCCCGGTGGTGCGGGGCTGGGGCTTACGCAACCGCAGCTCCATGGTCAGAATCCCGCATGCGGTTAATCCGCAGGCCACCCGGATGGAACTGCGTTGCCCCGATGCCACCGGCAATGTCTATCTGCAATTCGCCACTCTGATCTTTATGGGGTTGGCCGGAATCGCCAACAAAGAGCCGGCCGGGCAACCGGATATCGGCAATACCTACAAAAAAGACCTGCAACCAAAGGTTCTTGACCGACGTTTTCTGCCGCGCGATTTTTTCCCGGCCCTGATGGACGCAGAGAACAGTAGCTTTATGGCAGAATCCCTGGGTTGCGAACTGTTTGCCAATTACATGAAAATCAAAATCTCCGAATGGGAAGACCACAGAACCACGATCACCGACCTCGAGCATCAGAAATATTTGCATATTTAACATGCAGTGGTTCATTTCGCCCACACCAAACAGTTCCTTGTCCCTTCAGGGACAAGGAACTCCATAGAGGCCAGGATAACGATGGTGAAGGATTGACCCTGCGGGACATCAACAGGAAAACCTCTTACTATCAAGAAGTTGTTGGTTTTTTTCGTTTTCTCAACACCTTTATGGAACGGCTTAATTCTGGGGAGGGGGGGGATTTGTTTGGTGTGATCGCCCACTTGGAAGAACTCGCGATTAAAGCATCTTGTTTTGCCCCATATTTTATTCAACAGTTTTTATGGGGTAGTAATTATCGCAATCGGTAGCGAGCAACCTGTCCTAGAAGTTGCTCCATCCAGTTATTGCTGCTTTTGTAGAAGGTTAGGCGGATCCTTGTAGCGCCTGATAGCTAAGAACGGCCAACTCGAAATACGGGTTGGCCGTTTCTGTGGCTGATATGTGGTGGTTTTACGGACGTTGACTGAACAACTATGCACTGAAAGTCCCTGACAAACAAAAGCATAACCGATCGACCGTCATCCTCGCGAAG
>JAAXQE010000188.1 GCA_012974425.1 Geopsychrobacter sp. | reverse complement strand
TGCTGAGCAATCGGCCCTTTTTATTTAGCGATTTATGCCATCACCGGACCGGCAAGCAGTCCCTGCAGCCGCGCATTGTCTTGTGCGGCGAGGCGCAGGCCATCACTGATGCTGGGGTAGACATGGACCGTGGTCGCAATATCGACCACGCTCAGACCGAAACGGATTGCCAGGGTGGCTTCGTGGATGATATCGGCTGCGCGCGGTGCGAGCATCTGCACCCCCAGCACTTTCCCGGAGCCCTTTTCGGCACAGAGGAGAACTCCGCCCTTCCTGTCCCCCATGACATGTGCCTTGGGCACTCGGTCGAGATCGAGATAGTTCTCAATGGCCAGAATGCCGTTGGCTTCTGCCGCCAGACGATCCATCCCGACCGTGGCGAATTCGGGATCGACAAAGACCGCCATCGGCGTCAAGCGATGATCGATGCTGGAACCAGCAGCAGGATCAAGCATATTCTCCATCGCCGTCATTGCCTCCCGCGCACCAGCCGGTGCAATCAATGGTGCGCCGGTAACATCGCCAGCCGCCCAGATACCGGGGGTGGTCGTGCGCAGCTGGCGATCGACCTGAATAAAGCCGGTCGAGAGGGTTTGCACCCCGGCTTTCTCGAGCCCGATCCCCTCGCTGGCGGGAGTGGTGCCGACCGCGAGCATCAGCCGTTCGGCACAGAGTTCGAGGGTTTCTGCCCCGACTCGAGCGTGCAGACAGATCTCGGTGCCGCGTCGTTCGACCCTCTCCGTTTCGGCGTTAAACCGAAAGGAAATCCCTTCATCTTCCAGGATCTGCTGAAATTGCCGGGTCAGGCGCGGGTCGAATTCGCTCAGCAGCAGCGGACCGCGTTCAACGATTGTCACCTTGCTGCCGAAGCGCGAGAACATCTGCCCCATCTCCAGCGCGATGACACCGCCACCGAGAATCAGTAAAGACTCCGGGAAACAGGGGAGATGCAGGGCGCTGTAACTGGTCAGGTAGTCGATTTCGTCGAGGCCGGGGATCGGCACCACACGTGGAGTACCGCCGGTGGCGATGAGGACTTTGTCACAGTGGATGATCTCCGAGCCGACCTGGACTACGTGGGGTGAAAGAAAAGCCGCGTGACCGCGTAGAACCGCGAGATTGGGAGTGTTCTCCAACTCATGCTGGTAGTGGCTTTCACGCAGGGTTACAACCGCCTGACGCTTGAGGGACATCAGGGTCGCGCAGTCAGGGCGACCAGCGGTCAGATTCAGACCCCAATTCATCCCGCGACGTGCCGCATGATACATCTCGGCCTTGTCGATCAGGGTCTTGCTTGGGATACAGCCCCAGTTGACGCAGGTGCCGCCCAGGTGGCTCTGCTCGACCATCAGAACCTTGGCGCCACGTGCCGCACCCAGACGGGCAGCGGCGAAGGCGGTGGTCCCGGAACCGAGAATCAGAATGTCAGGATGATGGGACATGTGGTCTCCTCTGGCGCTTCTGAAAAGAATAACAGAAGCGGGTGCTGTTCGCCTGCTTCAGAGCTTCTGGCTTTAGCGCAGCACCAGTTCCTGTTTTTCGAGGCTCAGCATGCGGTCGCGCAGTTCGGCGGCCTTTTCAAAGTCGAGATCGGCCGCAGCGGCGAGCATCTCTTTCTTGGTCTTAGCGATCTGTTTGCGCAGCTGATCGGGATTGCCGTAAAAGGTCTGGTCTTCGGCGGCCAGCGCCAGCTCATCCTTGGGTCGGCCGAAGCTGTCGAGGATGGAGCTGAGCGATTTCTTGATCGTCTGCGGGGTGATGCCATGTTCCTGGTTATGCGCCAGCTGTTTTTTACGCCGCCGTTCGGTCTCGTCGATACAGGCCTGCATCGAGCGGGTGATCTTGTCGCCGTACATGATGACGCGCCCTGCGACGTTGCGTGCCGCTCGGCCGCAGGTCTGAATCAGCGAGCGGGTCGAGCGTAAGAAGCCCTCCTTATCGGCATCCAGGATGGTGACCAGCGAAACCTCGGGAATATCCAGCCCCTCGCGCAGCAGGTTGATGCCGACCAGCACATCGAACTCCCCTTCGCGCAGGCCGCGAATAATCTGCACCCGCTCCATGGTCTTGATATCGGAGTGCATATAGTTGACGCGGATGCCGACCTCCTGCAGATAGCCGGTTAGATCTTCGGCCATCCGTTTGGTCAATGTGGTGACCAGCACCCTCTCCTGCTTTGCCACCACCTCACGGATTTCACCGATCAGATTGTCGACCTGATCCACGGCCGGACGCACCTCGATCGGTGGATCGACCAGACCGGTCGGGCGGATGACCTGCTCGACGAAGACCCCGGCGGCCTGCTCCATCTCGTAGTCGGCCGGAGTGGCCGAAACATAGACGGTCTGGGGTTGCTTGGCCGCAAACTCCTCGAACATCAGCGGCCGGTTATCGAGGGCGGAGGGGAGGCGGAAGCCGAAATTGACCAGGGTCTCCTTGCGCGATCTGTCACCGCGGTACATGGCGCCGACCTGGCTGACGCTGACGTGACTCTCGTCGATGACCATCAGCGCATCCGCGGGAAAGTAGCTGAGCAGGGTCGAGGGTGGTTCACCCGGCTGGCGGCGGTCGAGAAAACGCGAATAGTTCTCGATCCCCTGGCAGTAACCTATCTCCTCCATCATCTCGATGTCGAACAGCGTGCGTTGTTCGAGGCGTTGCGCCTCGACCAGCATGTTGTTGGCGCGAAAATACTGCAGGCGCTCGAGCAGCTCATCCTGAATCTCCTTCACCGCGCGTTCAAGGGTCGGGCGCGTCGCCACATAGTGGCTGGCGGGGAAGATCGTAGTCTCTTCGAGACGATCAATGACTTGGCCACGCAGCGGATCGATCTCGCTGATCGCATCTATCTCATCCCCGAAAAACTCGATGCGGATGGCGCGCTTCTCCTCGTAGGCGGGGAAGATCTCGACCGAGTCGCCGCGTACGCGGAAGGTGCCACGGTGGAAGTCGACATCGTTGCGCTCATATTGAATCTCGACCAACTGTTTCAGCAGGGCGTTGCGCTCAAGTTCCTGGCCGGTTTTGAGTTTGAGCAACATGCCGAAGTAGGCTTCCGGCGAACCCAGGCCGTAGATGCAGCTGACCGAAGCGACAATCAACACATCCCGCCGTGACAGCAAGCTACGGGTCGCACTGTGGCGCAGCTTGTCGATCTCCTCGTTGATCGCGCTGTCTTTCTCGATGAAGGTGTCGGTCGAAGGCAGATAGGCCTCAGGCTGATAGTAGTCATAGTAGCTGACGAAATACTCAACCGCGTTGTCCGGAAAGAGCTCCTTGAATTCACCGTAGAGCTGCGCCGCCAGAGTCTTGTTGTGCGCCAGCACCAGGGTCGGCTTCTGCACCTGAGCCACCACGTTAGCCATAGTGAAGGTCTTGCCCGAGCCGGTGACACCGAGCAGCACCTGATGACGGTCGCCCCGGTCGATCCCTTCGACCAGTTCGGTAATTGCGCCGGGCTGATCGCCCTGGGGGGTGAAGTCGGATTTAAGTTCAAAGCGGGCCATAGTTGGCTCTTTCGTCTCGATTTCATTTGGGGATGTCAGATTCGACAGAAGCAGCTGTCAGGGTAACTCAGGACTGAGGTGGGGGGGAAGTTCTATTGCAGAGATTCTGGAACTCGGAGTGCCGGATCGAGCCACGCGTTGAAGCAGTTGCGCCACCAAGCAAGCTATGTTCGGTGGCGCGGTTGATGAACTGGGCTTTGCCCGAAAGAGCATTGGCAAAAAAATGCGGAACAGACGGCCAATCTAACCGATCGGATGAAAGAACAATTGTTCCATCCTATGGAAGGCTTATGGTTTCTCTCCGACTTTACGCAACTGCGTGCTGGAGGCGATCATCTCTTCCAATATCAGACACTTGAGTTTTTCAAGTTGGTGTGGTTTAGCCTCTAGAAAGCGCACTCCGATCGCAGGAGTTTGGCCATCGGTTGGTGACTCGGAAAACCGGCTGATCTCGCCCAGGATCGGGCTAGGGTCATCGAGATAGTCAGCGCTGATCCACAGTTTGTCACCGAGGGCCAGGCGGAGGGGATTGGTCAGCAAACAGCCGTTTTTCGACAGGTTCAGGGTGGTGCTCTGCTGCGGGTTGGCGAAGGCCGCATCGGTCGAGATCAGGGTCGGCAGGTTTACTGAAACCCGGTCCTGCAAGCGCACCGACCTAGGCAGAAATTGCCGGCAGGTCTCGAGAAAGGTCGCAAATTTCTGGTCTTCTTTATCGTCACGCCGTGATCTTGGCCGCGCCTGAATGTCGAGTGTGGGAAGGTTGTTCTTGAGCAGTTCGAGTAGCAATTCATCCCCTTGACGGGCATCGAACAGGACTGTCTGCTCAATCAGGACGCCACTGTATTCTCGCTCAGCGTAGGGGGAGTGGGTGACGAGGTTGATCTCGCACAGTAGATCGAAGGCGACCCCCTGCTGCTCCAAGGTTTTGACGTAGTGGGCCGCGTGTTTTCGACAGGATATGATGAGCAAGCGCATGAAATAGTGAATTCCC
>JAAXQE010000187.1 GCA_012974425.1 Geopsychrobacter sp. | reverse complement strand
GCGATTGCCATCTGGGGCATCGAAGGCGTAATCGCTTGAGACAAGGGCCGTTTGATTGATATCGGCGCGCTTGTGCTATTGCCGGGGCATCTCTGGAACCCAGAGTGCCGGATCGAGCCTTGCCCCGCGCCAGCGTATCTGCCAATCAAGATGTGGGCCGGTGACCCGGCCGCTGGCACCGACCAGCGCAATCGTCTCTCCCTGTTCAATCGGTTCCCCCACCTCAACCAGAATTTTACTCAGATGCAGAAAGCTGGAGTAGAGACCGTAGCCGTGGTCGATGATCAGGGTCTTGCCGGCGAAGAACATGTCACTGTGAGTCAGACGCACGATGCCACCCGCTGGCGCAACGATTGGCGAGCCTTCGGGGGCGGCGATGTCGAGGCCGTAGTGCGGGCTGCGTGGTTCGCCATTCAGGATGCGCTGGCTGCCGTAGACTCCGCTGATGCGCCCTGTGAGTGGCCAGATGAAATCTTCGCTAAAGCCCGTTAGCGTACTCAGGGTTTGGCGTGCCGCCTGGGCCAATGAATTCTCCTGCTTGATCCTGAGCAGAGCCTCAGGCGAAGGGGCCAGCTTCTTTTTATTGATCCCCTCCAGCTTTTCGATTTTATAGCTGCGTGGCTGAAGTTGCAGGGAGAGGCTGGTCTCCTGTCCGGCGCGATCCACGAGTTTCAGCTGCTGCTGCGCTTTCGCTGCGCGGCCGAAGCCGATCAGGAAACGGTTGTCTGCGGTAAGTGGCAACGATTCCCCACGATAGAAGACGCGGCTGTCGGCCGGAGCCTGACCGATATAGAACCCCCCGGCTTGCAGATTATCTTTTTGCGCCAACGCAGTTGAGCAGAGCAGCAGAGAGAGCAGCAGGGATAGGTAGAATTTCATCGGACCTCTGATGGTTAATTGTTGAGTGCCACGTCATCGACAAGTATCATGTCAGGCGGACAGGGCTGTGCATCGATCCAGCTGTAAGCGTTCCCCCTCCCACTCATCCAGCCACTGCTGCAGTTTGGTCGTGGTCGCAGGATCAGCCTGGTGCCCTTCCAGGCATGTCGGGAAAGAGAGTCCGTTCTGCAGGCAGAGCGCTTTTAGTAGTTCCTGAGCGGAGATATCTGCCCCCTCCAGCCAGTAGGCGCGATAGATCTGAGCACGCAGTTCTGAAAGTCTATGTTCACTTTCATTACGCAGGCTGTAGATCAGCTGATTGGCCAGACTGGTATTGGGTCGGAAGCCTGGGGCCGCGATGCTGATTTCTGGTGCGCGCTTGCGCACAATAGCGACCTCGTTGATAAGCAGAGCCTGGTCTGCCAGGTCGGATTTGCTGCTGGAGGCGGCAGGCATGTGTTGGATGTCGTGCCAGCCTATTTTGTAGCCCTCGCCTATAGCCAAGCTGCGCTCATTCAGGTCAAAGCAGAAAGGGCAGTTGAAATCAGAATAGAATAGAAAACTGCCCTGGCCCATCGAGTCGGCTCTTTCATTTAAATACACCTCGTAGTGTAGCATATCCAGGGCCGGGCATGACAATTCGACCGGATTCAGTAACCAATTTGCCTGTGAAACGACAATTTCTCTAAAAGAGGGCTTACTCAAATCCAGGCTTGAGAGAAGCTAATCCTGATTGTCATCAGCTGCCGCTTAACATAAAAATGGCCGCCCTGTGTTCAGGGACGGCCATTGATGATTTGAAATATCGGGTGCAGTTTTTGTTGTGCAGGATTTAGCGTGCGTTAAACAACCAGGCCACGAATCTTGTCACTCACTTCTTTCTGCAGGGTGTGCTCAACAAAGGTCAGGGTGCCAGCGCCGCTGCCAGCACAGCCCTTGCAGGCTCCCTGATAGGCCAGAGACACCTGGACTGTCCCGTCGTCAGCGGTCTGGACATCTTCCAGCTCGATGCCACCACCGTCCCGCGCCAGGGCCGGGCGGACATGGGCGTCGAGGGCGGCTTCGATCGCCTTGATCTGCTTGACCACCGAGAGCTTACCAAAGTCATCCGGTAGGGCTTTTTCGGGGTTGCGCTCGCGCTCGATCTCGGTCCGCACCCGGGCGAGGATGTCGACCAGGTAGTGCTCGCGTTTTTCGTGGCCACCCGGATGGATACAGGATTTGCAGAAGGCCCCGGCCTTGGTGTAGTCGGTGATCTCTTCAACGCTTTTCAGGTCGTTGATGCGGATCGCATCCTCGACGGTCTGCAGGGTTACGCGGGCACATTCGCAGACGATGTCGGCCTCTTCGAGGGTTGAGATATCGACGTTACGGTAGATAGAGGTAGCGCGCTTGATGACCTCGTAGGCCATGACGCTGCAGTGCATCTTCTGCGGGGGGACGGCGGCGACATCCGCGTCGTCGCGCAGGGCGTGTTCGACATCGAGGTTGTTGATCTTGGCCGCTTCGTCGACGGTCTTGCCGATACACATCTCGGCCATCATGTCGGTGGCGGCAATCGCGGTCCCACAGCCGAACGACTTGAAGCTGGCCTTCTTGATGACGTGATTCTCGGTGTCGACGATCCAGAACAACCGTACCGTGTCGCCACAGGATTCAGCACCTTCGTTGGCGATGACCAGTTTGCCCCCCAGTTCCTTAGCCTCGGCCTCGGTCAGCTCGCCGAAGTTGCGGGGATTATTCATACGGTCGGCAACCTTTTTTGAATACTGTTCCCAGAGCTCGCCGCCGATCAGATCGCTTTTTGCCATGGTTCTTCTCCTCTTATTCCTTCAAACTTATCTCTTAGTAAGACGTTGAGAGCTTGCGCAGCCGTGAAACTGCCTTGCTGATCACGTAGATCGTGAAGTCGATCTCCTGCTCGGTGGTGAAGCGGGACAGGGAGAGGCGTACGCCGGTGTGGGCCAGCTCCTTGTCGGCGCCGATGGCGGTCAGAATCGGGCTCGCCTCCAACGATTCAGAAGCGCAGGCGCTGCCGGTCGAGGCGGCGATGCCGTTCTGATTCAAATCCCAGATCAGGGCTTCCCCCTCGACCCCGCGGATGCTCACATAGACCGTATTCGGGGTGCGCAGTTCGCGCTTGCCGACCACCAGCACGTCGTCGATCTTCATCAGCGCGTCTTCAAGTTTGTTGCGCAGGCGTCTCACCTCGGTGTTCTGGTAGGCCAAGTGCGCGTTGGCCAGCTCCATCGCCTTACCCATGGCGACCATGCCCGGCACATCGACGGTTCCGGCGCGGCGGCCACCCATCTGCTCGCCACCGTGCAGCAGTGGCGGCAGGCTGACGCCGTTGCGGATATAGAGCCCGCCGATCCCTTTGGGACCGTGAAATTTATGCGCGCTGAAGGTCATGTAATCAACATGCACGTCAGAGAGATCAACCTTGAGCTTGCCGATCGCCTGAACCGCGTCGGTGTGCAGGTAGACCCCCTTGTCCCTGCAGACCTCAGAGATCTTCTTGATCGGCAGGATCAGCCCGGTCTCGTTGTTGGCCCACATCACCGAGACCAGCGCGGTCTGATCGGTGATCGCCTCCTTGACCATCTGCGCGGTGATCATGCCATCGCGGTCGGGAGCCAGGTAGGTCACCTTGACCCCGTGCTGCTCGAGGAAGCGACAGGATTCACGGATGCAGGGGTGTTCGAGTTGCGTGGTGACGATATGTTTTTTGCGCGTATCCTTGAGCAGGTTGAAGTAGATGCCTAGGATAACCGTATTGTTCCCCTCGGTCGCGCAGGAGTTGATGATGATATCATCCTCGTCGCGCGCACCGATCCCGGCGTAGAGTTGTTCCATCGCCTGATGCAGGTAGGGACGCACCTCGATGCCGTAGGAGTGCAGCGAATTGGGATTACCATACATGTGGCAGTAGAAGGGGTCCAATGCATCGCGCACCGCCGGGTCGACGATCGTGGTCGCATTATTATCGAGATAAATTCGTTCCATGGTCTTCGTTCCTGAGAAAGGCGAGAAAATAATGCGGCGGCATCTAAAGCCGTGCGCATTGCCGGATTTCCTCGAGTGGGAGCCACTCGTGCTTAACCTGCAATCGATCCAGATCTAGCCTAGATTAAACTGTAAGAAGTGCGAGGTCAATAAATCCGACAAAAATAGTCTGATATTTTTTGAGGCAGACGGGGTTACGGCAGCACCTTTTTCCAGGGCTGGATGATCACCTTCTCGAATAGCCCCGCCTTGGCGTAGGGATCGTTTGCGGCAAAGGCCTCGGCCTCGGCAAGGTCAGCGAGCTCGAGAATCACCAGCGAACCGTTCATATTTTCAGCGGTATCCAGGGTGGGACCGGCGGCCTGCAGCTTTTCACCGAAGCTCTTCAGGTATGCAACATGGGCCGGACGGTTATCCATACGGGTCTGCAGATGATCGGCTTTATCGAAAGCGTGGATAAGAAAGAGCATCAAATTTCTCCTCAAAAGGGACAGACTTAAAGTAGAGACAAGAGCGTGCAATTGTCGATGGCAGCCGGGAGTTTGTCAAGGGGACATTGCTCAGCCTGGGATTGGCAGAAGCTGTTCCTTCCCAGAGCCTTCTCGGAATGAAAAAATGCTTTCTGAATCGCCCCCAGTAATCTAG
>JAAXQE010000251.1 GCA_012974425.1 Geopsychrobacter sp. | reverse complement strand
CCTCCTCAAGCGAATCAACAGCCACCGACACAGGCACCTCTGGCTGCAGGTCCTCCTCTTCAAAGGTCACAGCATCCCAGATATCGTCACCCACCAAAGCAGTGTCTTCAACGACGGGAGTCTCAAAGCTGACGTTCTCTTCAAGAGCCTCTGCGCTAGCAACCGGTCCAGGAACCTCAAAACTGACCGTCTCTTCAAATGCGGCAGGTTCAGGGGCTTCGATACCGAAGATATCCTCGGTAGAGACAGGCCCAGGAACTTCAAAATTAACTGCCTCCTCGACTGCTGCAGGCTCAGGCAATTCAAAGCTGACGACCTCTTCAACAGTCGTCGGCTCAGGGGAGACCTGTACTACTGGTGAGACTAGGCCCGACACATTTTCCGCAGTAGCCGCCAACAGTTCTTCGACCTTGTTGATCAGCGCTTGGGATTCGAACGGCTTCGTGAGCCAGCCAGAGGCACCTGCAGCGACGGCCTTAGATTCTTCGAAGTTTTCAAATGCGCCGGGCAACAACATCACCGGGACCATGCTCAGATTAGTATCATTTTTAATTTCACGACAGAGTTCCAGCCCGTCCATCCCGGGCATGCCGATATCGGCAATCACCAAATCAGGGGATTCCTTACGGGCCAGATCGAGAGCATCCGTACCATTACCAGCAATCAGAAGTTGATAATCCAGATTGGCAAAAACGATTCCGACAACCTTCTGGATTGTCAGACTGTCATCAGCCAGTAGAAGTTTTTTCAACATTCGATGCCTCCTCGCACCAGTGTATGCCCCATCAGGATCAGGGGCGGGACAGACTCATAATTAATTGGTCAACATTTAACACCTGATAGCTTTTGTCGCGATAACTGACGCTTTCAGGAAAAAAAACAGGCTCACCCGCTGAAGGTATAAGCTCGCAGCGATTCTCGGCAACAATCCCGATTGTCATTTCTGCGGGCAGGGCAACAGGTCCATAATCGCTTGAAATCAAAACCTTAAAATCTGCGTCCAGCCCCCTCCCCGATGCGACACCGGGTAACCAGCCAGAATCGAGCAGGGGAAAAATCTCATCATCGAGAACAAAGATCCCGGCCATTCCATCAGGAACCAAAGGCAAAAACAGAGAGTAACCAGAATCAACAACACGCAAAAGACAATTCAGCGGAACAGCGTAACCACAACTTCCCAGCCTGAAAAGCCCGAGCTTCCGGTTCATTCCGCCCCCCCGGCATAGCAAGACAGCAAGTCGAGCCGCAAAAAAGTAGCTCCAGCGTAAATGGTTATCTGTTCAAAGCAACGCCAGCCTTCAGCGCGTAATAATGTCGGCACCGGCCGATCTATCATCGCGGAGACAGAGCCAAAACCTTCAACCCGATCGACCAACAGTGCCCAGGTCTCTTCGCTACTGTGCAGAACAAGCGCAACATCTTGCGCGACAGGAGAGATACCAAGGCGTTCAGCGAGGCTGACCACCGGGATCTGCCCCCCTCGAAAAGAGACTGTGCCGATAACCGATTGCGGTTGATTGCCCTGCTCGAAATCTATCCGTTCAGTAATCTGTTCTCGAATCTCAATAAGTTCATTCAGATTGATGCAGAACCCAACCGTTCCGATTCGAAAGAGAAGCCTGCGTGAGATTGCATTCATACGTTAGGAAGCACCCGTAAAAACCAGCCTTTTGCGCGCCTGAAATCGCGCTAACGCTAGCATACTGGTTTTCAGAGTGTCAAGTTTTTCCCTTGGGAAAATCAATGAGTTACCTCAACTCAAAGAGGCTTCCATGACTGTGGCAAAAAGAGTCTGCCATATAACGACAATGCAAAACGATCTGTCATCCCGGCAATAAAATCCGCAACCGAGATCTCAAGTGAATCTTCAGGGTAGCGACGACCGCCGGCAGATATAAATTCAGATTCATTGCCGATAAAATAGGCGAAGAGTTCGCGCAGCATGCGCGAGGCCTTGGCAAAGTCACTATGCACCACGTCGACCTCATAAACCCTCTCAAACAACCATGCTCTCAGCTCACGGATAGTCTCATCCATCTCGCCTGAAAGCTTTATCTCTGATCCTCCGCTAGAGAGAGACTGCCCGATCAGATCACTCACCATTCGCCCAATCCGGTGAGAATGCGAACTACCAACCACAGCGACAATCTTTTGCGGCAGATCGGACTGCCTGACGACACCGCCACGGATAGCGTCATCCAGGTCATGATTCACGTAGGCAACAATATCCGCCAAACGGACAATTTGGCCCTCCAGGGTCGTCGCCCGTGAGTCGACATCAGGCTCGAGCAGAGGACCTCGACCCTTTGAGTGCCTGAGGATTCCATCACGCACCTCATGGGTCAAGTTAAGCCCCAAGCCGTCCTTTTCGAGCACATCAACAACCCGCAAGCTCTGGGCTACGTGCCTGAACCCTCCCGGCACCAGTTCGTTCAAGACCCTTTCACCGGCATGTCCGAAAGGGGTATGCCCCAAGTCATGCCCCAGCGCAATCGCCTCGGTCAGATCTTCATTGAGAGCAAGGGCGCGCGCAACGGTCCGCGCAACCTGAGAGACTTCAAGGGTATGGGTCAAACGGGTCCGGTAGTGATCCCCCTCAGGCGAAAGAAAAACCTGAGTTTTATGTTTTAACCTGCGAAAAGATTTCGAATGCAAAATACGATCTCGATCATGCTGAAAAACAGTTCTTACCGTACAGAGATCCTCTTCCTTCAGGCGGCCAACTGAGTCGACACTCAGGCAGGCATATTTTGAGAGTATGTGTTTTTCACGTTCCTCTATACGTTTACGAATATTCAATAGATTTACCATCCGAATACTAACTTAAATTACTTGAAAACACGAAAAACCTTCAAAGAAGAATTAGCAAATC
>JAAXQE010000323.1 GCA_012974425.1 Geopsychrobacter sp. | reverse complement strand
CGCCTCAGCAAGGGGGAAGATTTAACCGCTTGCAGCGAGGCCTGCCCGGCTGGAGTGCGGATTTTTGGTGATCTTTCAGATCAGAATAACCGGGTATACCGTGAAGTTCATCAGGTGAGTAAGACCGTTTGGGTGTTGCGTCCTGAAGCCGGCACCAAGCCGAATGTATTTTACACCAGGGGCTGAGTGTCGGCCGGGAGGTGAGCGATGAAGAAAATGTTACTGGGAATGATTTTGATTGGGCTCGTCAGTATGCCTGCATATGCAGATGATTCAGGGGGAGATATCCATTATGACCAGCCTGTGGTCGGGGTCCTCTTCAGTCATGCCAGCCATGGCGAAGATGCCGGCCTTGACTGTGATAGTTGTCATGACGATCTATTTTCAATGGAGGCTCGCGCAGTTCAGGACGAACCAGATTTTAATATGTTGGCACTGTCTGAGGGGCGTTACTGCGGTGCCTGTCACGATGGTGAAATGGCTTTCTCAGCAAGCACCCGATGCGCGTCCTGCCATGAAGGCGCCATCGGTTTTAGGCGAGCTCTCGGCTTGGAGGATACAGGAGCTCGCCATTAACGGAGGTTAAACCCAGCTACAGGAGGCAATTATGACCGCAATGATGAAGGCACAAACTGTTGACCATACGATGAGCACTGAGATGACCGAAGCAACTGAAAAGAGCAATCCATTTGCTACTGCTTGGTTGTGTGTATTAGCTCTTGTTCTCGTAGCGACACTGCTGTGTACGGTGGTTTTGATGGCGTGGCCGATTGTTGCCCAGTATGCCGCTACTCTGCACTAAAACAACAGAGCACCCCCCCCACCAAGGCGCCTCGCAAGGGGCGCCATTTTTTTGTCCTGTGCATGAAAATTCCTGACAAAATGACCTGCTAGCCTGCCTTGGCCGAACAGACCGTGATTACAGCGGTCTGGCCCAGATTTAATCCTCTGTTGTCACATGGATAGGCCCATGTGCCGGCCGAAATAAACGTGAGACCCGAGCTCTCACATTTTACTTCAGTAATTCAATGACACTCTGCTGCTGCTAAATGGTTTAAAATTATCAATTAGATGCATTGATTTGCGCTCTTGCGGTTTGTATGCAGTATGCACTTTATCATTGCATTTTGACGGCATATCAGGTATTTATCTTTGGTTTTGCCTGAATCGCACTCAGTGCATAAATACCCACATAGAGGGGCTAGGGTGCGGAATAGTTGCTGTCTTGTCTTGAGTTAGAGCTCAGAATCCAAGGAGGAAGTTGAATCATGGGAGTAAATGTAAAGGATATTCTAGCCTGGTGTCGGCGTCATATTATTCTGGTGACCGTATTGACCCTGGTCGCTGTTGCCGGTTTTACCTACGTGAATCTCCAGGTTTTGCACATGACCTCGGAGCCTGCGTTCTGTCAACTTTGCCACCCGGCCAAAGGCTTTGGTGCCCTGGCTGAGGTCGATTCCTGGGAGCACTCTGGCCACGCTGAGGCTGGCGTTTCATGTCTCGACTGTCATGGTCGTCCCGGGGTTGTTGGCTATGCAAAGGCTAAACTCGGTGGCCTGCGAGACCTTTATATGCAGCTGACAATTACTCCGGAAGAGAAGCTTCAAATCCTCGAGAATCCCGGCGACTACCTTGTCCCCTCTGAACATTGCATGTTCTGTCACACTGACGAAGGGAATGCAGAATATCGCAAGAAACATAAGTACAGCATGCAGCTCGTAGAGATGCGGATGCTCGATTCGGTTAAGAACCCCGAGTTCCGTGAGCGCAAGGGTCTGCCCGATATCATGACCGACACCTTTGTCGGGGGAATCCATTTTGATCACAACTTCCATATCGAGTCGTTCGAGATGGAGTGTAACTCCTGTCACTTCGGTATTATCCACCGCGACACATCCAAGAGTGACCGCATGAATATGTGTCTGGACTGTCACTCCGAAAATGTTGATTCTTCTGCCCCCCAGTTGGCTGATTGCCAGTCCTGTCATCAGGCCCAGTACGACCTGAATCTGGGTAAGGGTGCGAAGGGAGTTGCGGGGGATGAAAGTTTGATGTGGGCTGCCGATGTTCAGTGTGACTCCTGTCACGTCGGTGCCGATGACGGTCAATACCGCCCTTCGGCAGAGTCATGTGCCAGCTGTCATGACGAGGATTATGTCGGTATTTTCAACGATTGGGCCAGTGATACCAAGTCACAGATGGAAGAGCTCAATCTGATCCGTTCCGAGATCGAGCGGCAGCTGAAAGAAGCCGACAAGCGCAAGCGGACGACGACAGAAGCCTGGACTCTCTACGAGAAGGCGATCTACAACTACCGTCTGGTCCGCAACGATGGCACCTTTGGCGTACATAATAATGAGTATGCCAAGGAGATCCTCGATTCAGTTGCTCTCGATTTCCGTGAGATCCGGAAAGGTCTGAACGAGGCCTGGTAGGCTCGACACAATCTAAGTAAAAAAACCCCGACTGCAATGTAGTCGGGGTTTTTTTATGCTCAGCACACAAATAAGTATAGGGCTTCAGACCTCTTCGTCGCTACAGGATGCGGAACCCAGATCCCCTTCCAGCTGGCGCCGCTCCCAGGCTTCTACCCTCTGCCAGCGGGTAAGTGCATAAGATTCCAGCGAGGCTGCCATCCCGAACGAGAAAACACTGACCACCAGACCAAGACCGTCGATACTGAGAAGGTCTCCGAGGAAAACCTTGGCTCCGCCAATGATCGTAATCAGGATCGCCACGTTGCGTAATTCCTTGTTGCGCCAGGCCAGAGCGAGGGACATGATTACGGTAGCGGCACCGTTGATCGAGACCGACTGAATTGAGGCGAGAGCGACGGCAACCTCTGCGTCTGGGTAGAGAAGCAGGCCCTGATAGACCAGGACCATGGTCATGAAATAGCCGTTGGCGAGGCCGGCGAGCAAAACCAGCACCGCACTGCGATCAAGTTTGTCGAAGCGACTAAAGAGCGTAGATTCCGGTGGTGGTGGTGTCTTGCGGCAGTAACGATAATGGGCCAGACCCAAGAGTCCACAAATGGCACTGACGATCAAACCGTCATAGAAGTGGTCGGCAACCCCTTCTCCACCCAGAAACCAGGTCAGACAGAGCGTGACGAAAATCTGCAGCATGTAGGAAGTCGCACGCATTCCGCCACTCTGCCAGCGGGCCGCAAATATGCTGACCCCGATAGCGACTGCCGAAAGGAGTGGCAAGGCATAAAGCATACTGCCCAGCAGGTCGGGGAGCGAGACACAGAGTAGCGCGACCCCCGCCAGAGTGAAGGCATTGATTCCGGGAGCGCGCGTGGCCTTACGGGTCGACAGTTTCCAGGCAATCGCAAGGTGTAGAATTGCGACCAGGGTTGAAAGCCCGCCAAAAAGTGGTAGATTTTCTACCGGGTAGCGCACAAACCAATGTGCCCAAAGAATATTTATCAGCGGCAAGGTCAGGTCAAACTTGGAGATTCGCTCCTCGCCGCAGCGCAGAATCCCGATCAGGGCAATGGTTAGCAGGGTGCCGGAAAGCAGCAGTGAGACCGGATAGATCCAGCCGGGGGCCAGGTTGTATTGCAGTTCTCCCCCAAAGCTGACGTAGCTACCGAGCTTGATTCTCCACAGCAATAGCGTGAATAGCGTTGCCGCCAGGGTCACCCAACGTAGCCAGGAACAACGCTTTAAGCGTGTGGCGAAGAAGGCCAGAATGTTTGACAGGCAGAGGACCATAACCAGGTAGGGGAAGAAGGGGCTCGGCCAGTCGATAGCAACAGCGGCGAAGCACATGCCGAAGGTGCCGACCAGGATCGGCAGGCTGACGCGTTGCAGGTAGCTGGTCACGGCCAGCCCGATACCCATTGCCGCCAGGGTCAAATAGGCCAGTTCGGCCGGAATCGATTCAAAACGTGCATGAGATTCGAGCACAATACTGTACATCAACAGGCCACCACTGATCGAAAAAACTGGCGCCAGGGGACTTTTCTTTACATAACGGAACCAGCCTGCCAAAGCCAGGGCTGCAGCGTAAACCATGCCGATCATCGATCCGATTTGCGGGTCAATGGTCCCTGCATCGGTCAGGGTTCTCAGTCCTAATGCGATGACCATCAAGAAGCAGAGTGCTGCGATACGTGGCAGCAGTGAACTGCCACCCATGAGCTGCAAGAGTCGGTTACTGGTTTCCTTTTTTGTTTTTGAGTTGCCGGGCTTGGCGGAGGCCTCGAGAAGAGTACCGGAAGCGAGTGCATCTTCGAGTTGCCTGACGCGTAAGGTCAGAGCTTCTACCTGGTTACAGAGTTCGGATAGGTTTGACTCGAGGTTGCTCTGGTTCGACATGAAGTCCTCCGATTTTTTATCAAACAGCATTTTAAATATTTATAATTGCGGTGTGATCCTTAGCGGAAAGATAAAAAGTCATATTTCAAAAGCGGGCCTAGTTGCTGGAAAAGCATAGCACATTTTCAACTTAGCACAAGGTTATTAGCGGGTTAAGATAATTGTTGACTTGCCAGCTTGGGATACGCGATAATTAAAAACGGCGTTCTATTAATTAGATTCTCAAAGGGAGGCTATCCATTGAAGAAACATGTTTGGCGACCGCTCTATGTGGTCCTTGGCCTTATCGGCTGCATCCTGGTTTTTCGAATGTTCTACATCCCCGACGATTTCGGTACGCATGATCGCGGCTATACCTTTGGATATCATCGCCTGAGCAATGAACAGGAATGGAAAGAGTATCCAGCCAAGTATAAGGGGACAGAGTACTGCAAGGATTGCCATTCCGAAAAGGTTGAGTCTGTGGCCGGGTCGCAACATGCCATGATCTCCTGCGAAAACTGCCACGGTGCCGCCTTTGGCCATCCTGAAGAGCCCGCAAAACTGACGATCGATCGCAGTCGGGATCTCTGTATCCGCTGCCACAGCGCACTCTATATGCCCACCAGTGGCCGCAATGACATTCCAGGCATCGACCCGGCTCAGCACAATGTCGATAGCGAGTGCAGTGAATGCCACAACCCGCACAACCCCAGCTTGGAGGACATGTAACCATGAAGAGACGTGACTTCATGAAGAATACGGCGATGTTTGTCGCCGGAGCTTCCGTATCCCTCTCGGCGCTGGAATTGATCGACCCGCAGGAGGTACTGGCAGCCAACCCTGAACTTCGTTGGGGCTTTTTGGTCGACACCCACAAGTGCGTCGGCTGCGGCCTCTGTGTCAAGGCCTGCAAGATCGAAAACGATATCCCGCTTGAGGCGAATGTGACCCGCACCTGGGTCGAACGCTATGTCATCAAGAAGGATGGCGAAGTTGTTATGGACTCGCCGAAGGGAGCCTTGAACGGATACACCAGCAAGCTTCTGGATCAGAACAAGTCTGGCATGCGTGAGGTTGCCGACAAGGATATCGCTCAGGCGTTCTTTGTACCAAAGCTCTGTAATCATTGCGAAACGCCGGTCTGTGTTCAGGTTTGCCCGGTTGGCGCAACCTACCAGACTGCGGATGGGGCCGTGTTGGTTGACCGTAAATGGTGCATCGGTTGCGGTTACTGCATCATGGGTTGCCCCTACGGGGTGCGCTTCTTCCACCCGATTGAGCATGTCGCAGACAAATGTACATTCTGCTATCACCGGATCAGCAATGGCGGCAACACCGCCTGTGCTCAGGCCTGCCCGTTCGGCGCACGTAAGATCGGCAACCTGCGCGACCCGAACGATCCAGTCGCCAAGACAGTCATGGGACAGCGGGTCGGGGTCCTGCGTGACGAGTACGGCACCAAACCACAGGTTTTCTACATTGGTCTGAACAAGGAGGTGCACTAGCCATGGTTGATCAAGTTGCCCAAGTTGCGCAGATGATAGTCCATGGTGAAGCCTGGACACTGAAGGATCTCTTTGTCCTGCCCAATGAATATGTCTACTGGTCGATTCAGATCGTCATGTATCCCTATATGACCGGTCTGGTCGCCGGGGCCTTTGTGCTCTCCTCGCTCTACCATGTGTTCGGGGTAGAGAAACTTAAAGCGATAGCGCGCTTCGCGCTGGTCTTCTCCTTTGCCTTGCTGCCGGTGGCGATGATGCCCTTGATGCTGCATCTGATGCAGCCGCTTCGAGGGATAAATGTGCTGATGACACCGCACTTCACCTCGGCGATATCGGCCTTTGGTATCGTCTTTTTGGCCTATGCAGTGATCGTTGCGGCTGAAATCTGGTTCGTCTATCGAAAGTTTATTGTCGAATCGGTCCAGCGTTTATCTGCCAAGGCCGGACGCAATGCCTACGAGAGCCTGTTGCTGCTGATCTACAAGTTGATCTCACTCGGCGCGATGGATGATTCCAAAGAGGCCTACGCTGCAGATCACAAGGCAGTCAAACTGCTGGCCGCCATCGGCATCCCGGTTGCCTGTTTCCTGCACGGCTATGCCGGATTCATCTTCGGCTCGGTCAAGGCCAATGCGCTGTGGATGACACCCTTGATGCCGGTTATCTTCATCTGCTCGGCGGTGGTTTCGGGTATCGCCCTGTGTATCGTCAGCTATTACGTGTTTATGGAGATGCGCAAATGGGCCGCCAAGCGCGGCAAGAACTTCTTCCTGCCGGACGGCATCGCGCACGGCTCGGCGGCAGTTAATTATGACCAACTGAAGAGCGTTCAGGACCATGAGGTCAAGATGACCTCCAAGTATCTGCTGATCTTCATGACTCTGGCCTTGACGTTGGAAATCCTCGACATGATCTTCCGGGGCTACACGGCCGTGAAATCATGGGACATCCTGCGCGACGTCCTGTTCGAGCACGATTTCGTCAAGATCTTTGTCTTGCAGTACGGGATTGGGAATATCCTGCCATTCTTGATGCTGTTACTCCCTGGGGTGACCGTGCGCCGTGCCGTACTTGCGTCAGCCATGGTGCTGTTCGGGGTGTTCATGATGCGCTGGAATGTCGTCATCGGCGGCCAGGCTTTTTCCCTGACCTTTAGTGGCTTCATGGAGTACCATTTGCCGATTATTCCGCACAATATTGAGACCTTCAAGGAAGGGCTCGGCGGGGCTCTGCTCGTCTTCGGCACCCCTTTCGTGATCTTCTATTTCCTGAACATGATCTTCCCGGCGTTCTACACCGATGATGAGGGACACTGAGATATAAACGATAATCAACTCTAATCAAGGGCTGCTCCAGAGGGGGCAGCCTTTTTTTATAGCATTGACTTGCAGTTTGGCGGATGAGTTAATGGCAGAATAGCGGTTGCGGCCATGAGGCCCTGGCGGATAATCTGGCGAGTAATTAAGGACGATGATTTCTTATAAACTACAAAGAGAGAAAGGGGTTAGAAATGGGAGCGCTTAAGGATAAATTCTGGTTACAGACTGACCAGACGGCACTGGTTGTCATCGATGTTCAGGAGAGACTGGTTCCGGCGATGAACGACCGGGCCAGTGGCGAACTGATTCATCATGTTGACCTGCTGCTTGAAGGCTTTGCCGCACTGGAGTTGCCGGTGATTGCCACCGAGCAATACCCCAAGGGGCTGGGCCATACCATCGACAAGCTCAATGCGGCGACCAGTCAAAGTTGCATCGAGAAGACCAGTTTCTCCTGTTGCGGGGAGCCGAATTTTATTGAGGCCCTCGAGAAGACCGGCGCCAAGCAGGTCCTGCTGGTCGGGATGGAGGCCCACGTCTGTGTGTTGCAGACCCTGCTTGAACTCCTCGATCGCGGCTATGTTGTGCATCTGGTCAAGGATGCCATCTGTTCCCGGTTTAAATCTGATTTCGAGACGGCCGTCGCCATGGCGACCGAGGCAGGAGCGGTGATTACCAGTACAGAAATAGCCCTCTTCCAACTGGTTGGTGGGGCCAAGCACCCCGGCTTCAAGGCAGTTTCGCAACTGGCCCGTCGCCGTACTCCCTGATGGATGAGCTGACGCCGGTGCAATGCGCTGAGCTGCGCATCTCGATAGCACAGAGCTGCCTGGAGCTGGAAGAGCTGCTCGCCCGTTCGCATGAGAGCAGTAAACCGGTGGCGCTGGATGAACCGATCGGGCGTTTATCGCGGATGGATGCCATGCAGCAACAGCAGATGGCCGTTGCCAGTCGCCAAAACCAGACCCGGCGCCTGCAACTGTTGCGCAATGCTCTGCAAGCCATCGAGGCCGATACCTATGGTGAATGTCGCCATTGTGAGGAGTCGATCGGCTATCAGCGCCTGAAGGTGCGGCCCGAATCACCCTTTTGCCTGGCCTGTCAAAGTCGTTCCGAAGGAGAGCGTTAAGATGTCGAACCTGTTTCTCCTGCTGGCAATCCTGGTTGCCGGTGCCGCTGCGACCATTCAGCCGCCGATCAATGCGCGACTGGCCGAAAAGATCGGCCTCCTGCAGTCGGCCACTGTCTCTTTTCTGGTCGGGAGTCTGGTGCTGCTGGTCGTCTCGCTGAGTGTCGGTCGCGGCTCGTTTCGGGCCGTCGGCACGGCGGAATGGTGGCAGTTGACTGGTGGTCTGTTCGGGGCTTTCTTTGTGACCCTGACTATTCTGGCGGTGCCACGCCTCGGTACCGGCACGGTGATGGCGGCGCTGATCCTCTCCCAACTCGCCACCGGTCTGGTCTTCGACCATTTCGGTCTGTTCGGGATGCGTCAGATTCCGTTCGACCTGAGCCGCATTGCCGGGGTGGTTTTGTTGATGGTCGGGGTCGCGCTGATTTTCCGACGCTGAGCGGGGGAAATTTAATGCCGGGGTATGACTGAACGCTACTGACCCCCATTATATAGATACGCGTTTCATTGTGATTTTAAAATTAGCCACACCCTCGTCTCAAAACTCGCAACACAAGTAAAATTCGCTGGAAATTCCACCTGACACAACTCTAGAGATGCGCTACTCAAACCAAATGCGCCCCGTTCAGAACTTTCAACATTTGAGAGCAGCAACCTCTCCCGGCCGAAGTGTGCCGCTTCGCAGGGTCTGTAGTAATTTCAGACCCACTCAGATGTTTGGCTCTGTAAAGAATACAGGACAAAATCCGAGACGGTCTCCCCCGGTCAAAACTCACTACTTTTGCAAAATAGCCTGACCGATCCGAATTTCGTTTTCAAAAGAGAAATTCTAAGTTTTGAGCTTCGAGATTGGGCCTCCTGCGTCGCATAGCGGGCTTTACGACTCGCTCGGTAAAAAAGTTGATTTTCACCCCGAAAACAAAATTGCACAACTTTGGGCCACACCTTCCCATAGCACTTTCTGTATATAAATTCCCCTTCACACTTCTTCACAATCCC